>NZ_SJWV01000144.1:0-10587 GCF_004352695.1 Escherichia sp. KCJ4928 | reverse complement strand
AATTAAACTTCGTAATGAATTACGTGTTCACTCTTGAGACTTGGTATTCATTTTTCGTCTTGCGACGTTAAGAATCCGTATCTTCGAGTGCCCACACAGATTGTCTGATAAATTGTTAAAGAGCAGTGCCGCTTCGCTTTTTCTCAGCGGCGCGGGGTGTGCATAATACGCTTTCCCGCTACAGAGTCAAGCATTTATTTTTGCTTTCTCTGCCGGAATTCTCAGGAGAACCCCGCTGACCCGGCGGCGTGTTTGCCGTTGTTCCGTGTCAGTGGTGGCGCATTATAGGGAGTTATTCCGGCCTGACAAGCGAAAAATATAAAAACTTTATCGTTCGCTCATTTTTCAGGCAAAGCATCTTAAATATAGTCTTTTCCGTCTAACTTATAGACAAAAACGAGCCCCGAAGGGCTCGTTTTATCATTTACTGGACGGCGACAATCCGGTCTTCATTAACTTCCAGGCGAATCACTTTACCCGGAACCAATTCACCAGACAGTATTTGCTGTGCCAGCGGGTTTTCGATCTGCTGCTGGATAGCACGTTTCAAAGGACGTGCACCATAGACTGGATCGTAACCGTTCTCGCTCAGCAGTTTCAGCGCCTCGTCAGAAATGTGGATTTCATAACCACGTTCTTCCAGACGTTTGTACAGACGTTTCAACTGAATCTGCGCAATCGAGGCAATGTGCTGTTCACCCAGCGGATGGAAGACCACCACTTCATCAATACGGTTAATGAATTCCGGACGGAAGTTATGGCTTACCACACCGAGCACCAGCTCTTTCATGTGCGCATAATCCAGTTCACCGAAGCGTTCCTGAATCAAATCGGAACCGAGGTTAGAGGTCATAATGACAACCGTATTACGGAAGTCGACCGTTCTCCCCTGCCCGTCAGTCAGACGACCATCATCCAGTACCTGCAACAGAATGTTGAAGACATCCGGATGCGCTTTTTCCACTTCATCCAGCAGGATGACGGAATACGGACGACGACGCACAGCTTCGGTCAGGTAGCCACCTTCTTCATAACCGACATATCCCGGAGGCGCACCAACCAGACGAGACACCGAGTGTTTCTCCATAAACTCGGACATATCGATACGGACCATCGCCTCGTCGCTATCAAACATAAAGTTCGCCAGCGCCTTACAAAGCTCAGTTTTCCCCACACCCGTTGGGCCGAGGAACAGGAATGAACCAATCGGGCGATTTGGATCCGCCAACCCCGCACGGCTACGGCGAATAGCGTTAGATACCGCATCAACCGCTTCGTTCTGACCAATGACGCGATGGTGCAGTTCTTGCTCCATACGCAGCAGTTTTTCGCGCTCGCTTTCCATCATGCGAGAAACCGGAATCCCCGTCCAACGCGCCAGCACTTCAGCAATTTCGGCGTCGGTCACTTTATTACGCAACAGACGCATAGTTTTGCCTTCGAGCTGCGTTGCGGCTTCCAGTTGCTTTTCCAGTTCCGGGATTTTGCCGTATTGCAGTTCAGACATCCGCGCCAGGTCCCCCACACGGCGAGCCTGTTCAATAGCGATTTTCGCCTGTTCCAGTTCCGCTTTAATGGTCTGCGTACCAGAAAGCGATGCCTTCTCTGCTTTCCACTCTTCTTCTAACTCGGAGTACTGACGTTCTTTGTCGCTCAGTTCTTCGTTGAGCATATCCAGGCGTTTTTTACTGGCTTCATCAGACTCTTTCATTAACGCCTGTTGTTCCAGTTTGAGCTGGATGATACGACGATCGAGTCGGTCGAGTTCTTCTGGTTTTGAGTCAATCTGCATACGAATGCTGGATGCTGCTTCATCGATCAGGTCGATGGCTTTATCCGGCAGCTGACGGTCAGCAATGTAGCGATGAGACAACGTCGCCGCTGCAACAATTGCCGGGTCAGTAATTTGCACATGGTGGTGCAATTCGTAACGTTCTTTCAGGCCACGCAGAATCGCAATGGTATCTTCAACAGAAGGCTCGGCAACAAACACTTTCTGGAAACGACGTTCCAGCGCAGCATCTTTTTCGATGTACTGGCGATATTCGTCAAGCGTCGTGGCACCTACGCAGTGCAATTCACCACGCGCCAGCGCCGGTTTCAGCATGTTTCCGGCGTCCATTGCGCCATCGGCTTTACCCGCGCCGACCATGGTATGTAATTCGTCGATAAACAGGATGACGTTGCCTTCCTGTTTGGCAAGATCGTTAAGCACGCCTTTTAAACGTTCTTCAAACTCACCGCGATATTTCGCCCCAGCCACCAGCGCGCCCATATCCAGCGCCAGTACGCGGCGGCCTTTCAATCCTTCCGGCACTTCGCCGTTGATAATACGCTGCGCCAGACCTTCAACGATGGCAGTTTTACCGACGCCGGGTTCACCAATCAGTACCGGGTTATTTTTAGTACGACGTTGCAGCACCTGAATGGTACGGCGAATTTCTTCATCACGACCAATCACCGGATCGAGTTTGCCCTGTTCGGCTCGTTCGGTAAGGTCGATGGTATATTTTTTCAAAGCCTGGCGTTGGTCTTCAGCACCTTGATCGTTCACGCTTTCACCTCCACGCATTTGTTCAATCGCTTGAGTAATGTTGGCGGTGGTCGCCCCTGCTGCTTTCAGGATGTCGGCCAGCGTGCCGCGAGACTCAAGTGCCGCCAGAACGAACAGTTCTGACGAGATAAAGTTATCACCACGTTTTTGCGCCAGCTTGTCGCAAAGATTAAGAACGCGCACCAGATCCTGTGATGGCTGGACATCACCACCAGTACCTTCAACCTGCGGTAAACGATTTAATGCCTGATTGATATCTGTGCGCAACTGGCCAGCATTTATGCCAGCGGATGTTAATAAAGGACTAACCGAACCCCCTTCCTGATTCAGCAGGGCGCTCATTAAATGAAGTGGTTCGATAAATTGGTTGTCGTGCCCGAGTGCAAGTGATTGGGCATCGGCAAGAGCAAGCTGGAATTTATTAGTAAGACGATCCAGACGCATAACTCCTCCCATAACGGATCAAAGTTGCTACTGGAGATTAAATGAGGTCATCCCTCAATTATTCAAGGTTATTGACCAGATTAATGTGAAAAGAAAATCACGCGTACCGGATCGTCTTGATTCTTTAGGTTATATCAGCCAAATGAAACTTGCCATACGACCGGTGGTCTTGTCGCGACGATAAGAGAAGAAAGTCTCATTTTCCGTATATGTACAACGGTCGCCGCCGAAAATTTGCTCAACACCCACGTTCGCCAGACGCTGCCGGGCAAGCTGATAAATATCCGCCAGATACTTATCACCATGCTGAATGAAAGCTGCACTTGCTTTAGCGTCTACTGCCATAAACGCCTCGCGAACCTCCACCCCCACTTCGAACGCGCGTGGACCAATTGCCGGCCCTAACCAGGCGAGAATATTTTCCGGATTATCAGCAAAACAGGAAACCGTCTCTTCCAGCACGCCTGCGCACAGTCCACGCCAGCCAGCATGAGCGGCGGCGACTTCCGTTCCCGCTCGATTGCAAAACAGCACAGGGAGGCAGTCGGCAGTCATCACTGCGCAAACCGTGCCGGGCGTATTGCTATAAGAGGCATCTGCTCGTTTTGAGGCATAAGGTTCGCCAGTAAGCTTAAGCACATCTTTGCCGTGTACCTGCTCAAGCCAGACCGGTTTAGAAGGCAAATTGCCCGCAGCAAAAAGTCGCTTGCGATTCTCCTCAACGTGATCCGGGTTATCGCCACAATGGGCACCGAGGTTGAGCGAGTCATACGGGGGCAAGCTCACGCCGCCGATACGAGAAGAGCTACAGGCCGCAACACCTTTTGGTAGCGGCCACTGCGGGACAATCAGCTTACTCATAACCAGTCCACTTCATCCTTATGCTCTTCGAAATCGGCGCGCATCACCTCAATCAGCTCCACCATATCTTGTGGAATAGGCGCATGCCATTCCATTTCGATGCCGGAGATCGGGTGATAAAGACGCAGCATGGTTGCATGAAGCGCCTGGCGGTCAAACTTACGCAGCATGGAGATAAATGCTTCCGAAGCACCTTTTGGCGGACGCGGACGGCCACCATAAACCGGATCGCCCACCAGCGGATGAGTGATATGGGCCATATGCACGCGGATCTGGTGCGTACGTCCAGTTTCCAGACGCAACCGCAGACGCGTGTGCACACGGAAGTGTTCCATGATGCGATAGTGAGTCACCGCCGGTTTGCCCATCGGATGCACCGCCATGTGAGTACGTTTGGTCGGGTGGCGGCTGATGGGTTCATCTACTGTACCGCCAGCGGTCATATGACCAATCGCCACCGCTTCATACTCACGAGTAATTTCACGCCGTTGCAAAGATTCGACTAAACGCGTCTGAGCCGGAACGGTTTTTGCCACAACCATCAGGCCAGTGGTGTCTTTATCCAGACGATGGACGATGCCCGCACGTGGTACATCGGCAATGGGCGGATAGTAATGAAGCAACGCATTCAGTACCGTGCCATCCGGGTTACCCGCGCCAGGATGTACCACCAGGTCGCGCGGTTTATTAATGACGATGATATCTTCATCTTCATAGACGATATCCAGCGGGATATCCTGCGGTTCAAAACGCGCTTCTTCTTCAATCTCAGCGTTGATGGCAACCTGCTCGCCACCCAATACTTTTTCTTTCGGCTTATCACAAACTTTGCCGTTTACCAGCACGCGCTGGTCGAGGATCCATTCTTTTATTCGCGAACGTGAATAATCCGGGAACATTTCGGCCAAAGCCTGATCTAAGCGTTGACCGAGTTGGTTTTCGGACACCGTTGCAGTGAGCTGTACTCGTTGTGCCATATATACTGCTTCTTCGTTTATCGTTGGGGTTTTACGGCTTTGCCGTTTAATATAGTGTGCTATTGTAGCTGGTCTTAACCGGGAGCAGGAACAGAGAATCTCCCGTATTACATTTTGAGGAAAGTCAAAACGTCATGACGCGCATGAAATATCTGGTGGCAGCCGCCACACTAAGCCTGTTTTTGGCGGGTTGCTCGGGGTCAAAGGAAGAAGTACCTGATAATCCGCCAAATGAAATTTACGCGACTGCACAACAAAAGCTGCAGGACGGTAACTGGAGACAGGCAATAACGCAACTGGAAGCGTTAGATAATCGCTATCCGTTTGGTCCGTATTCGCAGCAGGTGCAGCTGGATCTCATCTACGCCTACTATAAAAACGCCGATTTGCCGTTAGCGCAGGCTGCCATCGATCGTTTTATTCGCCTTAACCCGACCCATCCGAATATCGATTATGTCATGTACATGCGTGGCCTGACCAATATGGCGCTGGATGACAGTGCGCTGCAAGGGTTCTTTGGCGTTGACCGTAGCGATCGCGATCCTCAACATGCACGAGCTGCGTTTAGTGACTTTTCCAAACTGGTGCGCGGCTATCCAAACAGTCAGTACACCACCGATGCCACCAAACGTCTGGTATTCCTGAAAGATCGTCTGGCGAAATATGAATACTCCGTGGCCGAGTACTATACAGAACGTGGCGCATGGGTTGCCGTCGTTAACCGCGTAGAAGGAATGTTGCGCGACTACCCGGATACCCAGGCTACGCGTGATGCGCTGCCGCTGATGGAAAATGCATACCGTCAGATGCAGATGAATGCGCAAGCTGAAAAAGTAGCGAAAATCATCGCCGCAAACAGCAGCAATACATAACAGAAACCTGAAATACAAAACGGCAGCCCTTGAGCTGCCGTTTTTTTATTCTGTTAGTTGTGAAACTGAAGCGATTTAGTCACTATCGATCTCATCAAATATGGCTCGCTTTGAGATATTCCTCAAGTAAAAAAACACCTCTTCCTGCGATTTCTCACAAAAAAGATTCGTTGACAAAAAGTGACAAAATTATGAGATTCCCATCACACATTTTGACATCAGGAGCGGTATGCTGAATTCACCAAGACGGGAAGACAAGAGGTAAAATTTATGACAATGAACATTACCAGCAAACAAATGGAAATTACTCCGGCCATCCGCCAACATGTCGCAGACCGTCTCGCCAAACTGGAAAAATGGCAAACACATCTGATTAATCCACATATCATTCTGTCCAAAGAGCCACAAGGGTTTGTTGCTGACGCCACAATCAATACACCTAACGGCGTTCTGGTTGCCAGTGGTAAACATGAAGATATGTACACTGCAATTAACGAATTGATCAACAAGCTGGAACGGCAGCTCAATAAACTGCAGCACAAAGGCGAAGCACGTCGTGCCGCAACATCGGTGAAAGACGCCAACTTCGTCGAAGAAGTTGAAGAAGAGTAGTCCTTTATATTGAGTGTATCGCCAACGCGCCTTCGGGCGCGTTTTTTGTTGACAGCGTGAAAACAGTACGGGTACTGTACTAAAGTCACTTAAGGAAACAAACATGAAACACACACCGTTTTTCTTCGCATTCTTTTTTACCTTCCCCTGAATGGGAGGCGTTTCGTCGTGTGAAACAGAATGCGAAGACGAACAATAAGGCCTCCCAAATCGGGGGGCCTTTTTTATTGATAACAAAAAGGCAACACTATGACATCGGAAAACCCGTTACTGGCGCTGCGAGAGAAAATCAGCGCGCTGGATGAAAAATTATTAGCATTACTGGCAGAGCGGCGCGAATTGGCCGTCGAGGTAGGAAAAGCCAAACTGCTCTCGCATCGCCCGGTACGAGATATTGATCGTGAACGCGATTTACTGGAAAGATTAATTACGCTCGGTAAAGCGCACCATCTGGACGCCCATTACATTACTCGCCTGTTCCAGCTCATCATTGAAGATTCCGTATTAACTCAGCAGGCTTTGCTCCAGCAACATCTCAATAAAATTAATCCGCACTCAGCACGCATCGCTTTTCTCGGCCCCAAAGGTTCTTATTCCCATCTTGCGGCGCGCCAGTATGCTGCCCGTCACTTTGAGCAATTCATTGAAAGTGGCTGCGCCAAATTTGCCGATATTTTTAATCAGGTGGAAACCGGCCAGGCCGACTATGCCGTCGTACCGATTGAAAATACCAGCTCCGGTGCCATAAACGACGTTTACGATCTGCTGCAACATACCAGCTTGTCGATTGTTGGCGAGATGACGTTAACTATCGACCATTGTTTGTTGGTCTCCGGCACGACTGATTTATCCACTATTAATACGGTCTACAGCCATCCGCAGCCATTCCAGCAATGCAGCAAATTCCTTAATCGTTATCCTCACTGGAAGATTGAATATACCGAAAGTACGTCTGCGGCAATGGAAAAGGTTGCACAGGCAAAATCACCGCATGTTGCTGCGTTGGGAAGCGAAGCTGGCGGCACTTTGTACGGTTTGCAGGTACTGGAGCGTATTGAAGCGAATCAGCAACAAAACTTCACCCGATTTGTGGTGTTGGCACGTAAAGCCATTAACGTGTCTGACCAGGTTCCGGCGAAAACGACGTTGTTAATGGCGACCGGGCAACAAGCCGGTGCGCTGGTTGAAGCGTTGCTGGTGCTGCGCAACCACAATCTGATTATGACCCGTCTGGAATCACGCCCGATTCACGGTAATCCATGGGAAGAGATGTTTTATCTGGATATTCAGGCCAATCTTGAATCAGCGGAAATGCAAAAAGCATTGAAAGAGTTAGGGGAAATTACCCGTTCAATGAAGGTATTGGGCTGTTACCCAAGTGAGAACGTAGTGCCTGTTGATCCAACCTGATGAAAAGGTGCCGGATGATGTGAATCATCCGGCACTGGATTATTACTGGCGGTTGTCATTCGCCTGACGCAATAACACGCGGCTTTCACTCTGAAAACGCTGTGCGTAATCGCCGAACCAGTGCTCCACCTTGCGGAAACTGTCAATAAACGCCTGCTTATCGCCCTGCTCCAGCAACTCAATCGCCTCGCCGAAACGCTTATAGTAACGTTTGATTAACGCCAGATTACGCTCTGACGACATAATAATGTCGGCATAAAGCTGCGGATCCTGAGCAAACAGTCGCCCGACCATCGCCAGCTCAAGGCGGTAAATCGGCGAAGAGAGCGCCAGAAGTTGCTCAAGCTGAACATTTTCTTCTGCCAGATGCAGCCCATAAGCAAAAGTAGCAAAGTGGCGCAGAGCCTGAATAAACGCCATATTCTGATCGTGCTCGACAGCGCTAATACGATGCAGCCGAGCGCCCCAGACCTGAATTTGCTCCAGAAACCATTGGTATGCTTCCGGCTTACGTCCATCACACCAGACCACAACTTGCTTTGCCAGGCTACCGCTGTCCGGGCCGAACATCGGGTGTAACCCCAGTACCGGGCCATCGTGCGCCGCCAGCATGGCCTGTAATGGTCCATTTTTCACTGATGCCAGATCAACCAGAATACAATCTTTCGGTAAAGGCGGTAATTTGCCGATAACTTGCTCAGTAACGTGGATTGGCACACTAACAATCACCATTCCGGCATCGGCAACAATATCAGCCGCTCGATCCCAGTCATGTTGCTCCAGAATCCGCACCTGATAACCCGATAGTGTCAGCATCTTCTCGAACAGGCGTCCCATCTGACCGCCACCGCCGACGATAACCACCGGACGCAGTGACGGACAAAGTGTTTTAAATCCTTTGTCGTTTTCACTGGAGTAAGATTCACGCATCACCCGACGCAAAACATCCTCAATCAGATCTGGCGGTACACCCAGAGCTTCCGCCTCTGCACGACGCGAGGCCAACATAGATGCCTCGCGCTCCGGAACATAAATAGGCAGTCCAAAGCGGCTTTTCACCTCGCCCACTTCAGCAACCAGTTCCAGACGCTTCGCTAATAAATTCAGCAGCGCTTTATCGACTTCATCAATTTGATCGCGTAATGCGGTCAATTCAGCAACCATAATAAACCTCTTAAGCCACGCGAGCCGTCAGCTGCCCGTTCAGATCCTGATGAATTTCACGCAGCAAGGCATCGGTCATTTCCCAGCTAATGCAGGCATCGGTTACGGATACACCGTATTTCATTTCACTGCGCGGTTGCTCAGAAGACTGATTGCCCTCGTGGATATTACTTTCGATCATCAGACCAATAATTGAGCGATTGCCATCTTTGATTTGAGCAACCACGGATTCTGCCACCGCAGGCTGACGGCGATAATCTTTATTGGAATTACCGTGGCTGCAATCTACCATCAGAGACGGGCGCAGTCCCGCCTGTTCCATCTCTTTTTCACATTGCGCAACATCCGCAGGGCTATAGTTCGGCGCTTTACCACCGCGCAGGATGACATGCCCGTCCGGATTCCCCTGAGTTTGTAGCAACGCAACCTGCCCTGCCTGGTTAATGCCAACAAAACGGTGCGGCTGGGCGGCGGCGCGCATAGCGTTAATTGCTGTTGCCAGACTGCCGTCGGTGCCGTTTTTAAAACCAACCGGCATGGAAAGCCCGGAGGCCATTTCACGGTGAGTTTGCGATTCCGTTGTACGAGCACCAATTGCTGACCAGCTAAACAGATCGCCCAGGTATTGCGGGCTATTCGGATCTAACGCTTCCGTCGCCAGTGGCAGTCCCATATTCACCAGCTCAAGCAGCAATTTACGCGCGATCTGCAGCCCGGCTTCTACATCAAAAGAGCCATCCATATGGGGATCGTTAATTAACCCTTTCCAGCCGACAGTGGTACGGGGTTTTTCAAAATAGACGCGCATTACCAGATAGAGGCTATCGCTGACCTCTGCGGCAAGGGCTTTAAATCGACGAGCATATTCCAGAGCAGTTTCCGGATCATGAATGGAACAAGGACCACATACTACCAGCAGACGAGGATCGCGCCCGGCGATAATATCTGAAATGGTTCTACGCGAGTCAGCAATCTGGGCTTCTTGTTGCAGGCTCAATGGAAAAGCGGCCTTCAGTTGTTCCGGAGTCATTAAAACCTGTTCGTCGGTAATATGTACGTTATTCAGCGCGTCTTTTTGCATGATGGCGATCCTGTTTATGCTCGTTTGCGATAGTTGATCCTCAGCGAGGATGACGTAACGATAACACATAAAGTAAAGTTTTCAATCCATATTTCGTACATTTTTATTTACACAGGCAATTTAGTCGCGATTTCAACCCTTACTTCTGTATAGATAAATTTACACTCCCTTTGAAAACAATCCGCTATGCTTTGAAAAAGGAGAAAGAAATGATGAAAAAGTTTATCGCCCCCTTGTTGGCTTTACTGGTTAGCGGATGTCAGATTGATCCTTATACTCACGCGCCAACCTTGACCAGCACCGACTGGTATGATGTCGGTATGGAAGATGCGATATCGGGCAGCGCCATAAAAGATGACGATGCATTTAGCGATTCACAGGCGGATCGCGGTCTATACCTTAAAGGATATGCCGAAGGACAAAAGAAAACTTGCCAGACCGATTTTACTTATGCCCGGGGACTTTCCGGTAAAAGCTTTCCTGCCAGCTGCAACAATGTTGAAAATGCCAGCCAACTGCATGAAGTATGGCAAAAAGGGGCTGATGAAAATGCCAGCACAATACGATTAAATTAATTAAAACCCCACAAATAAATTAAACATAAGATTTTAC
>NZ_SJWV01000143.1:0-10720 GCF_004352695.1 Escherichia sp. KCJ4928 | reverse complement strand
AAAATACGGTTATTTATCGTTAATTCTAGTGTTTTCAATTAGATAATGAATTTTGCATAATGTGCTTTTTTTACCTTATGTATTCATTGTGTGAATGACATGTCGCAGTAAAACGCACTATTCGTTAAATTAATCGCAGGGGAAAGCAGGGGGTTGAGAGGGATAAGCAACATTTTCCCCGCCGCCAGAAGCGACGGGGCAGAGATTAAAGCTCCTGGTCGAACAGCTCTAAAATCGCTTCGTACAGGTCTTTGACGGTGAAACCGTTAGCAGGGGTGGTAAAGATGGTGTCATCGCCAGCGATGGTGCCCAGAATACCTTCTGCTTTGCCCAGTGAGTCCAGCAGGCGAGCAATTAACTGCGCCGCGCCAGGGCTGGTATGAATCACGACAACTGCATCGTTGTAGTCGATATCCAGCACCAGATTTTTCAATGGACTGGAGGTGGTTGGTACACCCAGTTCAGCTGGCAGGCAGTAAACCATTTCCATTTTGGCATTGCGTGTACGTACAGCACCAAACTTGGTCAACATCCGCGAGACTTTAGACTGATTAATATTGTCAAAGCCTTGCTCCTGCAACGCGGCGACGATTTCGCCCTGGGAGCTAAATTTCTCTTCTTTAAGTAATGCTTTAAATGCTTTAACTAGTTCTTCTTGCTTAGCCGAGCTTCGCATAAGTCACCCGATATGGTGGTTGATACAACATTATTGTGCATACAGATGAATTTTTATGCAAACAGTCAGCCCTGAAGAAGGCTGAAATAATGTTATGAAAGAGCGGGATTTTATCAAATTTCGTTATTGAGAAACATGCCTGCGTCACGGCATGCAAATTCTGCTTAAAAGTAAATTAATTGTTATCAAATTGATGTTGTTTTGGCTGAACGGTAGGGTATATTGTCACCACCTGTTGGAATGTTGCGCTAATGCATAAGCGACTGTTAATTACGTAAGTTAGGTTCCTGATTACGGCAATTAAATGCATAAACGCTAAACTTGCGTGACTACACATTCTTGAGATGTGGTCATTGTAAACGGCAATTTTGTGGATTAAGGTCGCGGCAGCGGAGCAACATATCTTAGTTTATCAATATAATAAGGAGTTTAGGATGAAAGTCGCAGTCCTCGGCGCTGCTGGCGGTATTGGCCAGGCGCTTGCACTACTGTTAAAAACCCAACTGCCTTCAGGTTCAGAACTCTCTCTGTATGATATCGCTCCAGTGACTCCCGGTGTGGCTGTCGATCTGAGCCATATCCCTACTGCTGTGAAAATCAAAGGTTTTTCTGGTGAAGATGCGACTCCGGCGCTGGAAGGCGCAGATGTCGTTCTTATCTCTGCAGGTGTAGCGCGTAAACCGGGTATGGATCGTTCCGACCTGTTTAACGTTAACGCCGGCATCGTGAAAAACCTGGTACAGCAAGTTGCGAAAACCTGCCCGAAAGCGTGCATTGGTATTATCACTAACCCGGTTAACACCACAGTTGCGATTGCTGCTGAAGTGCTGAAAAAAGCCGGTGTTTATGACAAAAACAAACTGTTCGGCGTTACCACGCTGGATATCATTCGTTCCAACACTTTTGTTGCGGAACTGAAAGGCAAACAGCCAGGCGAAGTTGAAGTGCCGGTTATTGGCGGTCACTCTGGTGTTACCATTCTGCCGCTGCTGTCACAGGTTCCTGGCGTTAGTTTTACCGAGCAGGAAGTGGCTGATCTGACCAAACGTATCCAGAACGCAGGTACTGAAGTGGTTGAAGCGAAAGCCGGTGGTGGGTCTGCAACCCTGTCTATGGGCCAGGCAGCTGCACGTTTTGGTCTGTCTCTGGTTCGTGCACTGCAGGGCGAACAAGGCGTTGTCGAATGTGCCTACGTTGAAGGCGACGGTCAGTACGCCCGTTTCTTCTCTCAACCGCTGCTGCTGGGTAAAAACGGCGTGGAAGAGCGTAAATCTATCGGTACCCTGAGCGCATTTGAACAGAGCGCACTGGAAGGTATGCTGGATACGCTGAAGAAAGATATCGCCCTGGGCGAAGAGTTCGTTAATAAGTAATTAATTAGCGAATAATAAAAAACCGGAGCACAGACTCCGGTTTTTTGTTTTGAGCACTCGACTTAATTGGTTGCCGGATATTCCTGAATGGTGACCTGCAGCGTTAACTGCTTATCATCACGCATCACTACAACCGGGATCACCGAACCAGGGCGAATTTCTGCCACCTGATCCATCGTCTCCAGAGCAGAGATGGCCGGTTTGTTATCCACCGAAATAATCAGATCGTTGACCTGAATACCCGCATTCGCCGCCGGGCCGTCAGGTGACACTTCATTAACCACGATCCCTTGCAGTTGATCTATACCACCGCCCTGCGCGTGCAGTGGTGCGATCTCGCGTCCGCCGATACCAATGTAGCCGCGGATCACGCGACCATCGCGGATCAGCTTATCCATAATTTTGGTTGCTAACTGGAAAGGAATCGCAAAGCCGATACCTTCCGGCGTTTCGCCATCGTTACTCTTATCAAACGACAGCGTGTTAATGCCCATCAGTTCTCCCAGCGAGTTCACCAGCGCGCCGCCAGAGTTACCGTGGTTAATGGAAGCATCGGTTTGCAGGAAGTTTTGCCGCCCGGTCGGGTTCAGACCGATTCGACCCGTAGCACTAATAATCCCCTGGGTAATGGTCTGCCCGAGGTTGTACGGGTTACCGATCGCCAGTACCACGTCGCCAATGTGCGGTACGCGACGTGCATTGATCGGAATGGTAGGTAAACCGCCAGTGGCATTAATTTTAAGTACCGCCAGATCGGTTAGAGAGTCAGATCCCACCAGCAATGCTTCAAATACACGTCCATCCTGTAAGGCGACGATGATCTGATCGGCGTCGTTGATGACGTGTTTATTGGTGATGATATAACCGCGTTGATCCATGATTACACCGGATCCCAGGGTGCGGATCTCAAGCTGGTTGTGAGAGTTGGTGTTCAAACCACGGTTGTAAACGTTAACCACCGCTGGCGCGGCGCGGCGAACCGCCAGATTATAGCTGGCAGGCGTCTCATCGGTACTGTCAAATTGCGGAGTGGAAAGCGGGTTAAGGCTGCGCAGCGAAGGCATGGCAACCAGCAGAATAGCGCCGACAATTAATCCAATCGCAACGGAACGTAAGAGCTTCACAAACATGATGGAGGCGTCATTAAAAAAGGGAACGGCAGCAGCATACCACGAGTTAACCGGACATCACACGTAAGCCTGATGCCCGGTTTACGACATTAACGCATCAGCAGATAGATGCTTTCATTGCCGCGTACAATTTGCAGGGCGATGATGGCCGGTTTTGCCGCCAGCACTTTACGCATTTCAGCAATCGAGTTCACCCGATCGCGGTTGACGCCAATGATCACATCGTCTTTTTGCAAGCCAGCCTGAGCAGCTGGGCTTCCTTTGACAACTTCATCGATTTTAATACCTTTGCCGCCATCTTTTAGCTGACCATCGCTCAACGTTGCACCTTCCAGCGCTGGCGTGATCATTTCAGCGCTGGCCGACGAAGAGGTGCTGGTATCGAGCGTCACTTCTACTTCCAGTGGTTTGCCGTTACGCAGCAGGCCAAGCTTCACTTTCGTGCCCGGCTCGGTGGTCGCGATACGAGAGCGCAACTCAGCAAAGCTATTCAGCGGTTTGCCGTTGAGGCTGGTAATAATATCGCCCGCTTTGACGCCCGCTTTTGCCGAGCCAGAACCTGGCAACACTTCGCTGACAAACGCGCCACGCTGCACGTCAAGGTTGAAGGCTTTGGCGATATCGGCACTCATCTCGGTGCCTTTGATGCCTAACAAACCGCGTTTGATTTCACCAAAGTCGATAAGCTGCTGCGCCAGTGTTCGCGCCATATTACTGGGGATGGCAAATCCAATCCCGACGCTCCCGCCGCCAGGCGCAAGGATTGCAGTGTTGATGCCAATTAACTCACCGTTAAGGTTTAATAGTGCACCGCCGGAGTTACCGCGGTTAATGGAAGCATCTGTCTGGATAAAGTTTTCCAGACCTTCAAGATTCAACCCGCTGCGGCCTAATGCGGAAACAATGCCAGAGGTGGCGGTTTGCCCAAGGCCAAATGGGTTACCGACCGCTACGGCAAAATCACCGACGCGCAATTTATCGGAGTCGGCAATAGCGATTTGCGTTAATTTGCTCGGGTTTTGAATTTGTAACAGGGCGATATCGCTCTGGTCATCGCTACCAATCAGTTTTGCATCAAACTCGCGCCCATCATTGAGCTGAATACTGATTTTCTGTGCCTGATTAATCACATGGTTGTTGGTCAGCACATAGCCTTTACTGGCGTTGATGATGACACCGGAACCTAAACCTTCGAAGGGTTGTGCAGGTTGATCCGGTAAATCATCACCAAAAAACTTTTTGAATTCTTCCGGGATTTTCTGTCCCTGACTGGCCGTTCCTTCCACCCGTACGCTCACCACTGCCGGAAGCACTTTTTCCAGCATTGGAGCCAGACTGGGGAGAGGGGCCTGATCGGCAACCTGGCCTGGAATCGACGCGACGGCCTGAAATGACGCCGAGAGAGTTAACCCGACACTTAACGCTAATGCACTCAACAGCTGGGTTTGTTTTTTCATTATTCCTGCTCTCGTACCTGAATGATAAGAAAAGAGATTCAAAACAGTTTGATGTTATTGAATTTTCAGACGGCTAACAATGAGACACCAGATTAAATGATAGTCGGGGAGGGAGAGAAGAGGAGGGCGCAATTGCTGCGCCCGAAAAATAAATTAGTCGCGCTTCGCGCCAGTACGCAGCAGGCCGGATGCGCCTTCAGAATAGTCGCGAGGCATCTGCACCGGTGCCTGATCGTTGCTGGCTTCAGATTCTGCCAGACGATTACGGAACGGGTTTGCTTCAGCAGACAGTTCCGGCAGCAGGCTGCTGGAGCTTTTCGCCATGTGCTGATACAGCTGGCGATAGTCGTGCGCCATGGTATCCAGTAATTCCGCGCTGCGGGCAAAGTGGCTAACCAGCTCTTCGCGATACTCGTCCAGTTCAGCTTTATTCTTTTCCAGTTCGTACTGCAACGCCTGTTGCTGGCGTAGTTTACGATTACCAAAACGCATGGCCACAGCACCAATAATGATGCCGACGACTAACCCAATTAGCGCATATTCCCAGGTCATGAACATCTCCCGTTGTCTTTTGTTTCCGTAGGGTGTTGGCTTCAGGCTCCATGCCTGCGGCTGATTATGCCACTATAACCGTTAATTCCACAGAAGTGGAATCCCGACTGCATATCGCGTAGTGTAGAACGGCCTTTTTTTCGTCAACCGTGAACAACGGCGCACCGATTATTCAAGGAATAACAATAAGATCATGCAAAGCGTTACCCCAACATCGCAATACCTGAAGGCGCTTAATGAAGGCAGCCATCAACCCGACGACGTCCAAAAAGAGGCCGTCAGCCGCCTGGAAATTATTTATCAGGAACTCATCAATAGCAGGCCACCAGCCCCCAGGACGAGTGGGCTAATGGCGCGGGTCGGTAAGCTGTGGGGTAAACGCGAAGACACAAAGCATACGCCAGTGCGTGGCTTATATATGTGGGGCGGTGTAGGACGCGGGAAAACCTGGCTGATGGACCTTTTCTATCAAAGCCTGCCGGGAGAGCGGAAACAGCGCCTGCACTTTCACCGTTTTATGCTGCGGGTGCATGAAGAGCTAACTGCCTTACAGGGGCAGACCGATCCGCTGGAAATTATTGCCGATCGCTTTAAAGCCGAAACTGACGTGCTCTGTTTTGACGAATTTTTTGTTTCTGATATTACCGACGCCATGCTACTTGGCGGTCTGATGAAAGCCCTGTTCACCCGCGGTATTACCCTGGTAGCGACGTCAAATATTCCGCCGGACGAACTTTATCGAAATGGCCTGCAACGTGCGCGTTTTCTGCCTGCAATCGATGCCATTAAACAGCATTGTGATGTAATGAACGTGGACGCTGGTGTTGATTATCGACTGCGTACACTCACTCAGGCGCATCTGTGGCTTTCGCCACTCAACGATGAAACCCGGGCGCAGATGGATAAACTATGGTTGGCGCTGGCGGGGGCGAAACGAGAAAATTCACCGACGTTAGAAATCAACCATCGGCCATTGGCGACAATGGGCGTCGAGAACCAGACGCTGGCGGTCTCTTTTACTACGCTGTGCGTCGACGCCCGCAGTCAGCATGACTATATTGCGCTCTCACGTCTCTTTCATACGGTCATGTTGTTTGATGTACCAGTTATGACGCGGTTGATGGAGAGCGAAGCGCGGCGCTTTATTGCGCTGGTGGATGAGTTTTACGAGCGCCATGTCAAATTAGTGGTGAGTGCAGAAGTGCCGCTGTATGAAATTTATCAGGGCGATCGGCTGAAGTTTGAGTTCCAGCGTTGCCTGTCACGTCTGCAAGAGATGCAAAGCGAAGAGTATCTGAAGCGCGAGCATTTGGCGGGTTAAAACCTGTCACAAATCACAAAAAGGGGTCGATCTTTGACCCCGACTTCTCTATAATCCTGCGACCCCACGTTACAAGAAAGTTTTTTTCCCAAAACTTTTTGTGTGCTGGCATAGGCTATTCGAAGGGGTAGGTTTGCCGGACTTTGTCGTGTGAACCTCAACAATTGAAGACGTTTGGGTGTTCACCAACGTGTAACTATTTATTGGGTAAGCTTTTAATGAAAACTTTTACAGCTAAACCAGAAACCGTAAAACGCGACTGGTATGTTGTTGACGCGACCGGTAAAACTCTGGGCCGTCTGGCTACTGAACTGGCTCGTCGCCTGCGCGGTAAGCACAAAGCGGAATACACTCCGCACGTAGATACCGGTGATTACATCATCGTTCTGAACGCTGACAAAGTTGCTGTAACCGGCAACAAGCGTACTGACAAAGTGTACTATCACCACACCGGCCACATCGGTGGTATCAAACAAGCGACCTTTGAAGAGATGATTGCTCGCCGTCCTGAGCGTGTGATTGAAATCGCGGTTAAAGGCATGTTGCCAAAAGGCCCGCTGGGTCGTGCTATGTTCCGTAAACTGAAAGTTTACGCGGGTAACGAGCACAACCACGCGGCACAGCAACCGCAAGTTCTTGACATCTAATCGGGATTATAGGCAATGGCTGAAAATCAATACTACGGCACTGGTCGCCGCAAAAGTTCCGCAGCTCGCGTTTTCATCAAACCGGGCAACGGTAAAATCGTAATCAACCAACGTTCTCTGGAACAGTACTTCGGTCGTGAAACTGCTCGCATGGTAGTTCGTCAGCCGCTGGAACTGGTCGACATGGTTGAGAAACTGGACCTGTACATCACCGTTAAAGGTGGTGGTATCTCTGGTCAGGCTGGTGCGATCCGTCACGGTATCACCCGCGCTCTGATGGAATACGACGAGTCCCTGCGTTCTGAACTGCGTAAAGCTGGCTTCGTTACTCGTGACGCTCGTCAGGTTGAACGTAAGAAAGTCGGTCTGCGTAAAGCACGTCGTCGTCCGCAGTTCTCCAAACGTTAATTGGCTTCTGCTCCGGCAGAAAACAATTTGCGAAAAAACCCGCTTCGGCGGGTTTTTTTATGGTTAAATTCTGAATCAGCGTAAAAATTGGAAAGTTGCTTTTTGCTACCGTCTGACAGACAGGCAAAACAAAAACCACATCGCCAATAAGGGACTAAGTCAACTATTTCAGACTAAAGCGCATCTCTTTTTCCCCATTTCCGGCATCGACTCACCACAAAGGTCGCAAAATCTGGTAAACTATCATCCAATTTTCTGCCCAAATGTCGGGTATTGCTCATTTTTTGTTTGATTTTCGAACAAAGAGAGTCGTTCCTTACTGGGTAACACAACTTCTGACTGGCCACCTGGTGGCTGGTAGCAGTAAAAATTCTGACTATACCTGGAGGTTTTCATGGCTGTCGCTGCCAACAAACGTTCGGTAATGACGCTGTTTTCCGGTCCTACTGACATCTATAGCCATCAGGTCCGCATTGTGCTGGCTGAGAAAGGTGTAAGTTTCGAGATCGAACACGTGGAAAAGGACAATCCGCCTCAGGATCTGATTGACCTCAACCCGAATCAGAGCGTTCCGACCCTGGTGGATCGTGAGCTGACCCTGTGGGAATCTCGCATCATTATGGAATATCTGGATGAGCGTTTCCCGCATCCGCCACTGATGCCTGTTTACCCGGTAGCTCGCGGTGAAAGCCGTCTGTACATGCATCGCATCGAAAAAGACTGGTACACGCTGATGAACACCATCATCAACGGTTCAGCTTCTGAAGCAGATGCCGCACGTAAGCAACTGCGCGAAGAACTGCTGGCGATTGCGCCGGTCTTCGGTCAGAAGCCGTACTTCCTGAGCGATGAGTTCAGCCTGGTCGATTGCTATCTTGCTCCGCTGCTGTGGCGTCTGCCGCAACTGGGCATCGAGTTCAGCGGCCCGGGTGCGAAAGAGCTGAAAGGCTATATGACCCGCGTCTTTGAGCGTGACTCTTTCCTTGCTTCTTTAACTGAAGCAGAACGTGAAATGCGTCTGGGCCGGAGTTAATCTGTATGGATTTGTCACAGCTAACACCACGTCGTCCCTATCTGCTGCGTGCATTCTATGAGTGGTTGCTGGATAACCAGCTCACGCCGCACCTGGTGGTGGATGTGACGCTCCCTGGCGTGCAGGTTCCTATGGAATATGCGCGTGACGGGCAAATCGTACTCAACATTTCGCCGCGTGCTGTCGGCAATCTGGAACTGGCGAATGATGAGGTACGCTTTAACGCGCGCTTTGGCGGCATTCCGCGTCAGGTTTCTGTGCCGCTGGCTGCCGTGCTGGCTATCTACGCCCGTGAAAATGGCGCAGGCACGATGTTTGAGCCTGAAGCTGCCTACGATGAAGATACCAGCATCATGAATGATGAAGAGGCATCGGCAGACAACGAAACCGTTATGTCGGTTATTGATGGCGACAAGCCAGATCACGATGATGACACTCATCCTGACGATGAACCTCCGCAGCCACCACGCGGTGGTCGACCGGCATTACGCGTTGTGAAGTAATACAAAAACAGGCCCTGGTGGCCTGTTTTGTCTTTTAATGGCTTAATAAAATAGCGTGATTGTGGCAATCATATTCACCACGAAACCGACTGCCATGGGGATCGCTGTTCGCTTCACCACCGCAAAAGGCGAAACGCCTGCAATTCCTGACGTAACGACCACCACCGCAGTAATCGGCGAAACCGCGCGCGCTAGCGTCGTGGCAAAATGCATCGGCATAATCATTACAACCGCTGGTACATGTAATCCGGCTGCGATATTCGGAATAAGACTGGCAAATGACATAAACGGCGCATTGCCAGAGCCCATCACAATGGCACAAATGGCAATGACTAGCGCCATAATAATCATCACGCCAATACCGCCCAGACCAGAATGCTCCGCACCCCTGATAACCGCATCAACAGTGCCAATCGTCGTTAAGCCTTTCGCAAATATTTCACCCGCGACCACCAGCGTTACCACGTTGGCAAACTGCGTACCCATGCCGTCAAAAAACGCCTGCACATCGTCCATTGTTTCGCGCAAGTTATGCTTGCGGAAGAACTCAACAAACATCGTCACCGTCAAACTCAGTAACATCACCACCACCAGATGCAGTTCTGACTGCATCAGCCCGATGTGGGCGAGGAACAGCGAGCCGAGCATCAAGATTAACGGCATCACAGGTAAAATGGCGTAATAGAGCGGCGGGACATTATCGAGAGCTTTTAGCTCTGCCTGTTCGTGATTGATATTTTTATCTTTTTTGTCAAAAGCGCGTTGCACGAAAAAGTGGGAGATCGCCACCGAGATAATGACGCAAGAGGCGACCGGAAGCTGGTAGTGGAAGAAGTAAGTGGCAATTTTCATTCCCGCGACCTGGGCTGCAAAAATGGAGTTCGTTTCCAGAATCCCCCACTCAATGGACATCGTGGTTGCGATAACCGCCACCGCAGAGAGGCGACTTACTCCCAGACTCACCAGCGTCGGAAATAAGGTGACCATCAGCAACATACCCAGGCCGGAGGCGCTGGTAATAAACTGCGCCATGATTTGGCCGATGACGTAAGTTGCCGACAGAATAATATACGGCGAGCGAATGAGTTTTAACGGGCGGCTTAGCAAGCTCACCATCGCGCGACTGGCTCCTGTGCGCTCCATGTAGCGGGCATAACCGCCCACCGCCATAATCGACAGCCCCAATCCGGCAATGCGGTTGGACAGCATGCGCAGGATTTCATTATAAATATCGACGATCAAGTAGCCGCTGCTTTTGGCGGGATCGAGTACACCACCGAACCCTAACCAGACACCGCACATCATCAGGAAGATACCTGCGGCAGCCAGCAGCACCTGAGGTTTGTAGTTTTTCAGGATCAAATAGCCCATCGTAATTAATACGATGACAGATATAATTATGCCGAACATTGTTGAACTCCGTGTCAAAAGAAAACGGTCAATCCCATAAACGGCAGATTGAAAACAATGATGTTATATTTTTTGCAAGTCTATTTATGGTGCGGATGTCGTGTTTTTAATTGTAGGTGAGGTGATTTTTCATTAAAAAATATGCGCTTATGATTATTTTGTAAGAACACATTCATAATATTCATAATGCGCGTGAATAGTCTTATAAAT
>NZ_SJWV01000142.1:0-10914 GCF_004352695.1 Escherichia sp. KCJ4928 | reverse complement strand
GGATAGTAACATGAACATGACAAAAGGTGCACTCATCCTCAGCCTTTCATTTTTGCTTGCCGCATGTAGTTCAATTCCGCAAAATATCAAAGGCAATAACCAACCTGATATTCAAAAAAGTTTTGTTGCTGTTCATAACCAGCCGGGGTTATATGTTGGTCAACAAGCGCGCTTTGGTGGGAAGGTTATCAACGTTATCAATGGCAAAACGGATACGTTGTTAGAAATCGCTGTATTACCGTTGGATAGCTATGCGAAGCCTGATATTGAAGCCAACTATCAGGGCCGACTGCTCGCCAGACAAAGCGGCTTCCTTGATCCAGTGAACTATCGTAATCACTTTGTTACCATCCTCGGTACCATTCAGGGTGAACAACCAGGCTTTATCAATAAAGTCCCGTATAACTTCCTAGAAGTGAATATGCAGGGCATCCAGGTGTGGCATTTGAGAGAAGTGGTTAATACCACCTATAACCTGTGGGATTACGGCTATGGTGCATTCTGGCCGGAACCGGGCTGGGGTGCGCCTTACTACACCAATGCGGTGAGTCAGGTAACACCTGAGCTGGTCAAATAACACCACCGAAAGATGCAGATGCTTTCTCAGCATCTGCATCATGTATTACATAAAATTAATATACAGTAAGCTAACTATTATTATTATAAGCCCTGTCCTGTTAATTACCTTTGGCAAACTGATTATAAAGTTAATGTCCGCACCAGGAGTCGGTTATGTTTCTTATAATTACCAGGGATACGATGTTCTTCACCGCGATGAAAAACATTCTGAGTAAAGGTAATGTCGTTCATATACAGAACGAAGAAGAGATCGACGTAATGTTGCATCAGAATGCCTTCGTCATTATTGATACATTAATGAATAATGTATTTCATTCTAATTTTCTCACTCAAATTGAACGATTAAAACCTGTCCATGTGATTATTTTCTCCCCCTTTAATATTAAACGCTGTCTGGGGAAAGTACCGGTGACCTTTGTTCCGCGGACTATCACTATCATTGATTTTGTCGCACTCATCAATGGCAGTTACTGCTCTGTGCCTGAAGCGAATGTGTCACTTTCGCGCAAGCAACATCAGGTTCTGAGCTGCATTGCGAATCAAATGACAACGGAAGATATTCTGGAGAAACTGAAAATATCGCTAAAAACGTTCTACTGCCATAAACACAATATCATGATGATCCTCAATCTTAAGCGGATCAATGAGCTGGTACGCCATCAGCATATTGATTATCTGGTGTGAATTTCAGGCTTACGGTGAGTCTGGCTACGCTGCCACACAGATTAGCTAATTGAAACGCCTTTCACCCCTGCCATACCTTTTAATAATCGCAACAGGTCTTCTATCGACGTTGTGGCATGAAGCTGGATATCAATGGCGACCACTTCATGATCTTCATTTTCCTGCAACGAAACTAAATCCGTTTTTATTTTTTGCTGCTTAAACCAGTCGAGCATTGATACCGTATTACCGTTCACTAATGTCAGCTGTAAATGGTAATTTTTGTTCATCAGGCGGAAGGTTAATTGATGGAAGACTTCCAGCACCAACAAGGTCATCACTGAACCATAAATACCCAGTTCGTACATACCGCTGCCAATAACCATACCTATGGCGGCGGTCACCCAGATATCCGCTGCCGTCGTCAGACCTACAATATTTTGGTTACGAACGAGAATGTTACCTGCACCGATAAACCCGACGCCCGTCACCACCTGAGCAGCAATACGGCTGGGGTCGAGTCCGACGTGATCTAAAGACAGCACGTCAGCAAAACCATATTTCGAAACAATCATAAACAGGGCGCTTCCCATGCCAATTAATACATGTGTGCGTAACCCTGCTCCTTTGCCGCGCATTTGCCTTTCCATGCCAATAGCGCCACAGGCAATTGCCGCGAGTATAAGACGTATAATAAATTCTGCTGTCATATAAAAATGCAAAAAGGAGCAGCAAGATGGCTCAACTTGCTACTCCTTTTTACTTGTACCTCATTAATTCGGCAAGTCATTAGATGCTTGATTTTTGAAGGTATACAAATTTTTCTGCGGGTTTTTCTTACAGTATTCGATCACTTTAGGAATTTGAGTGAGATCGGTTTCATTTAAAGTAACGGTATCGCCACCTTTATATACTGTTTCTTCATGCAGCATCCACCATGCAACCGGGGTCATTGTTTTTGGATTCAGATCAATAAATTCCTGGCAGGTCATATCTTTAGCGGATTCATTGGCTGCCAGCGCAGATTGTGCGTTCACCAGTGACAAAGCCGCTACAGCGCCCATAAAAATAAACGCTTTACGGAGAGATGAAATATTCATTTTGTAACCCATTCAATATAGAGATTATATATGAACAGGAGGAATAGCTGCTTTTAAAGAAGATATTCCGGCCTGTTCAATATGCAAGGAAGTACGATGTAACGCATTCCCGGAATTACATATCTTTCTTAATTTTGTCCCATTCGCCTTTAACTTTATCTTTAAAGTTGGCTTGTTTATCCTGAGTACAAGCCTGAACGATAGCTGGGGTTACGGTTGCAATACCCTGAACATCTAAAACCGCATCTTCTGGTTTATCTTTGTTGTTCAGCGCTTCAGCAAAACCAACTGCAGTTGGCTGGAAGGATTCGTCCACAGCCAGGAAATCTTCACAGGTCCAGGAGTTGACCGGTTTTTTGTTATCAGCTGCTTTTTGCGCATCCGCTGCATTGCTTACAACTGGCAGAAGAAGCAGACCACCAAGAATAACGCCTAATACTTTTTTCATCGTAATATCCTCAACTATAAAGTGAAAGAGCCGTCACGAATCAATTTCGACACTGAGGTTATAACCTGGTTTTCTGTATATGTCATGTTGATAGAAAATATCAAAATCAGATATTTTTATTTCAATACAATGAGTTACAGATGCATCAGATACTGTAATTAGGAAATTTTTATTAAATCGACTGCATTCTTAGACGCGTTTTTGGCATAGATTGATAGCAGGGGATTTTCTTCTTAATTTTATAGGGTGGTTCTATGTTATATATAGATAAGGCAACAATTTTGAAGTTTGATCTGGAGATGCTTAAAAAACATCGCAGAGCAATCCAGTTTATTGCCGTGCTGTTGTTTATCGTCGGGTTGCTGTGTATCAGTTTCCCGTTCGTCTCTGGCGATATTTTAAGCACAGTAGTGGGTGCATTATTAATCTGCTCGGGCATTGCGCTTATTGTCGGGTTATTCAGCAACCGCAGTCATAATTTCTGGCCGGTATTATCCGGTTTCCTCGTCGCAGTCGCCTATTTATTGATCGGCTATTTCTTCATCCGCGCACCGGAGCTGGGCATTTTTGCCATTGCGGCATTTATTGCCGGTTTGTTCTGTGTTGCAGGGGTTATTCGCCTGATGAGTTGGTATCGTCAGCGTTCAATGAAAGGCAGCTGGCTACAGCTCGTTATTGGTGTGCTGGATATCGTCATTGCCTGGATATTCCTTGGTGCAACGCCGATGGTGTCTGTAACGCTGGTTTCCACACTGGTGGGAATTGAACTGATATTTAGCGCCGCCAGCCTGTTCAGCTTCGCCAGTTTGTTCGTTAAGCAGCAATAATTATCCCGGTTGTCACCCGGATCATAGTCACTTGATGTGACTATGATCCGATTAATACTCTCTCCGCTACGCAGCGTTGTAGATCAATTGCGCACTATCATTGAAATAATTACCTGCTAGTGATTATTTCAACCTACTGAATTTCATCTAATTTTTTTCACTCCATGGCAAATTAGCCATTTCAAACATTATCATGGCTGATATTTTCCGTAGTCAGGTTTAATGTTTTAAAAGTGCAGTGGGAAAGTGAACAAAGAGTTCCGTAAGCGTTGATGCTATGGGCGGTTAAATAAGTAATCCGGGTTCATTTTTTTGCAACTGGCATTGATTACATTGCATAAATATCCGTGTCTCCAGACGCTATATAAAAACCTGAAGACATGAATGCGTTATTTACTCAGGTAATTTCAATGCGTTAAAAGAAAGCTGGCAATCCAATTGCCAGCTTAAGTCGAAACAAGGAGACTCGATATTTAAATCGGATTACATTTTAACTTTAGTAATATTCTTCAGAGATCACAAACTGGTTATTGATAACTTATTCTTGGGCAGTAATCCGCAAACGTTAACTTTTTGTTTACTGTTTACAAACTGATAACAACCAGGAATCTTACTTAGGATCAATATATGGAGTGCGTGATGGATAAATCTGAAGTATTGATTAGTGTTAATAGACGTATTAGTTCACGAAGGGCAAAGTTCTTATAGGCGTTTACTATATTGAACAACGATTCGGACAAGGATGTAAATAATGAAAAGGATGACATGTTCGAAACGATAACGGCTAAGGAGCAAGTTATGATTTTTCTCATGACGAAAGATTCTTTTCTTTTACAGGGCTTTTGGCAGTTGAAAGATAATCACGAAATGATAAAAATCAATTCCCTGTCAGAGATCAAAAAAGTAGGCAATAAACCCTTCAAGGTTATCATTGATACCTATCACAATCATATCCTTGATGAAGAAGCGATTAAATTTCTGGAGAAATTAGATGCCGAGAGAATTATTGTTTTGGCACCTTATCACATCAGTAAACTAAAAGCTAAAGCGCCTATTTATTTTGTTAGCCGCAAAGAAAGTATCAAAAATCTTCTTGAGATTACTTATGGTAAACACTTGCCCCATAAGAATTCACAATTATGTTTTTCACATAATCAGTTCAAAATTATGCAACTGATTCTGAAAAATAAAAATGAAAGCAATATCACGTCGACGCTCAATATTTCGCAACAAACATTAAAGATTCAGAAATTCAACATTATGTACAAGCTGAAACTAAGACGTATGAGCGACATCGTCACCCTGGGTATCACATCTTATTTTTAGTCAGGACATAAGCAACTGAAATTGATGGCTGGCATGACGAGGGATGCAGATGCTGATTTCATTACCCCCGGTGATTACTAAAGGAGAGGCTAAAACGACTTTATTCCCCTGGTATGTGTATCCACCAGTAGAACCCTTCGTTGCCCGAATGCTGGCAGGAACTGTTGGCAGAACGGCAACATTTTTTTTGTCGTTGACCTCACCATGTCGATCACTATACCTGTATCCCACCTTACTGGCTGACAACCCCACTATGCCGCTGGTCTGTAAATCCCTCATATCTCTCCTCGCGCGCAATTTAAAGAACCGTTATTTCTCAAGAATTTTCAGGGACTAAAATGAACAGAAGAAGAAAGCTGTTAATACCGTTGTTATTCTGCGGCGCGATGCTCACCGCCTGCGATGACAAATCGGCGGAAAACGCCGCCGCCATGACGCCTGAGGTCGGTGTCGTCACACTCTCCCCCGGTTCGGTCAATGTGTTGAGCGAATTGCCCGGTAGAACCGTTCCTTATGAAGTTGCCGAGATACGTCCCCAGGTGGGCGGTATTATCATTAAACGCAACTTTATCGAAGGCGATAAAGTGAACCAGGGCGATTCGCTGTATCAGATTGATCCTGCACCTTTACAGGCCGAGCTAAACTCCGCCAAAGGCTCGCTGGCGAAAGCGCTCTCTACCGCCAGCAATGCCCGCATCACCTTTAACCGCCAGGCATCGTTGCTGAAGACCAACTACGTTAGCCGTCAGGATTACGACACCGCGCGCACCCAGTTGAATGAAGCAGAAGCCAATGTCACCGTCGCCAAAGCGGCTGTTGAACAGGCGACGATCAATCTGCAATACGCGAATGTCACCTCGCCGATTACGGGCGTCAGCGGGAAATCGTCGGTGACCGTCGGCGCACTCGTTACCGCTAATCAGGCAGATTCGCTGGTTACCGTACAACGTCTGGACCCGATTTATGTCGATCTCACGCAGTCGGTGCAAGATTTCTTACGCATGAAAGAAGAGGTCGCCAGTGGGCAAATCAAACAGGTTCAGGGCAGTACGCCAGTACAGCTCAATCTGGAAAATGGTAAACGCTACAGCCAGACCGGCACGCTGAAATTCTCCGACCCGACGGTGGATGAAACCACGGGCTCCGTGACGTTACGGGCGATTTTCCCCAACCCAAATGGTGACTTGCTGCCTGGCATGTACGTCACGGCATTAGTGGATGAAGGTAGCCGCCAGAATGTATTACTGGTGCCGCAGGAAGGCGTCACCCACAACGCCCAGGGTAAAGCAACGGCGCTCATTCTGGATAAAGACGATGTTGTGCAGCTACGCGAAATTGAAGCCAGCAAAGCCATCGGCGACCAGTGGGTTGTCACCTCTGGCTTGCAGGCTGGCGATCGGGTGATCGTTTCCGGTTTGCAACGCATTCGTCCGGG
The DNA here is from genome assembly GCF_004352695.1 of Escherichia sp. KCJ4928. NCBI lineage: Bacteria > Pseudomonadati > Pseudomonadota > Gammaproteobacteria > Enterobacterales > Enterobacteriaceae > Escherichia > Escherichia sp. KCJ4928. Next base: position 4,536 of record NZ_SJWV01000142.1, on the reverse strand, counting down.
TATCAAAGCACGAGCAATTTCCTCCAGCCAGGAAAACGCCAGCACCGAATCGAAACAATAACGTTGCAGGCTTAAGGGGACTTTCATGGCTAACTATTTTATTGATCGCCCGGTTTTTGCCTGGGTACTTGCCATTATTATGATGCTTGCAGGTGGTCTGGCGATCATGAACTTACCGGTTGCGCAGTATCCGCAGATTGCGCCACCGACCATTACCGTCAGCGCTACCTATCCAGGTGCCGATGCGCAAACGGTAGAAGACTCGGTCACTCAGGTGATTGAGCAAAATATGAATGGGCTTGATGGCCTGATGTACATGTCTTCAACCAGTGATGCGGCGGGTAATGCCTCTATCACTCTGACCTTCGAGACTGGGACATCTCCTGATATCGCACAGGTTCAGGTGCAAAATAAACTGCAACTCGCTATGCCTTCATTACCTGAAGCGGTGCAGCAGCAGGGGATTAGCGTTGATAAGTCGAGCAGTAATATTCTGATGGTAGCGGCGTTTATTTCTGATAACGGCAGCCTCAACCAGTACGATATCGCGGACTATGTAGCGTCTAATATCAAAGACCCGCTAAGCCGTACCGCGGGCGTTGGTAGCGTACAGCTCTTTGGTTCCGAGTACGCCATGCGTATCTGGCTGGACCCGCAAAAACTCAATAAATACAATCTGGTACCTTCCGATGTTATTTCCCAGATTAAGGTGCAAAACAACCAGATTTCCGGTGGTCAACTGGGTGGCATGCCACAGGCGGCAGACCAGCAACTAAACGCCTCGATCATTGTGCAGACGCGTCTGCAAACGCCGGAAGAATTTGGCAAAATCCTGTTGAAAGTTCAGCAAGATGGTTCGCAAGTGCTGCTGCGTGATGTCGCCCGCGTCGAACTTGGAGCGGAAGATTATTCCACCGTGGCGCGCTATAACGGCAAACCTGCTGCCGGGATCGCCATCAAACTGGCTACCGGAGCAAACGCCCTGGATACCTCGCGGGCAGTCAAAGAGGAGCTGAACCGCTTATCAGCCTATTTCCCCGCAAGTCTGAAGACGGTTTATCCTTACGACACCACGCCGTTTATCGAAATTTCTATTCAGGAAGTTTTTAAAACACTGGTTGAGGCTATCATCCTCGTCTTCCTGGTCATGTATCTGTTTTTGCAGAATTTCCGTGCCACAATCATCCCGACGATTGCCGTACCGGTGGTTATTCTCGGGACGTTTGCGATCTTGTCGGCGGTCGGTTTCACCATCAACACGTTAACTATGTTCGGGATGGTGCTGGCGATAGGGTTACTGGTGGATGACGCCATCGTGGTGGTGGAGAACGTCGAGCGTGTCATTGCGGAAGATAAGCTACCACCGAAGGAAGCGACGCATAAATCGATGGGGCAGATCCAACGTGCGCTGGTCGGTATTGCTGTTGTTCTTTCCGCAGTGTTTATGCCGATGGCCTTTATGAGCGGCGCAACCGGGGAGATCTACCGCCAGTTCTCCATCACGCTGATCTCCTCCATGCTGCTTTCAGTATTTGTGGCAATGAGCCTGACCCCTGCCCTGTGCGCCACCATTCTGAAAGCCGCGCCGGAAGGCGGTCACAAACCTAACGCCCTGTTCGCACGCTTCAACACGCTGTTTGAAAAATCAACTCAGCACTATACCGATAGCACCCGCTCGCTGTTGCGTTGTACCGGTCGCTACATGGTGGTCTACCTGCTGATTTGCGCCGGGATGGCGGTGCTGTTCCTGCGTACACCGACCTCTTTCTTACCAGAAGAGGATCAGGGGGTATTTATGACCACCGCGCAGTTACCTTCCGGTGCCACCATGGTTAACACCACGAAAGTGCTGCAACAGGTGACGGATTATTATCTTACAAAAGAGAAAGATAATGTTCAGTCGGTGTTTACCGTTGGCGGCTTTGGCTTCAGCGGCCAGGGGCAAAACAACGGCCTGGCGTTTATCAGTCTCAAGCCGTGGTCTGAACGTGTCGGTGAGGAAAACTCGGTTACCGCGATCATTCAGCGGGCAATGATTGCGTTAAGCAGTATCAATAAAGCCGTCGTCTTCCCGTTCAACTTACCCGCGGTGGCTGAACTGGGTACCGCGTCAGGTTTTGATATGGAACTGCTGGACAACGGTAACCTGGGGCACGAAAAACTAACCCAGGCACGAAACGAGCTGTTATCACTGGCAGCGCAATCGCCTGACCAGGTCACCGGGGTACGCCCGAACGGCCTGGAAGATACGCCGATGTTCAAAGTGAACGTCAACGCCGCGAAAGCTGAGGCAATGGGTGTGGCGCTGTCTGATATCAACCAGACAATTTCCACCGCCTTCGGCAGCAGCTACGTGAACGACTTCCTCAACCAGGGGCGGGTGAAAAAAGTGTATGTCCAGGCAGGCACGCCGTTCCGTATGTTGCCGGATAACATCAACCAATGGTATGTACGCAACGCCTCTGGCACGATGGCACCGCTTTCTGCCTACTCGTCTACCGAATGGACCTATGGTTCACCGCGATTGGAACGCTACAACGGCATCCCGTCAATGGAGATTTTAGGTGAAGCGGCGGCCGGGAAAAGTACCGGTGACGCTATGAAATTTATGGCAGACCTGGTCGCTAAACTTCCGGCAGGCGTCGGCTACTCATGGACCGGACTGTCGTATCAGGAAGCGTTATCCTCAAACCAGGCTCCTGCACTGTATGCCATTTCACTGGTCGTGGTGTTCCTCGCCCTCGCCGCACTCTATGAGAGCTGGTCAATTCCGTTCTCGGTGATGTTGGTTGTTCCGTTAGGCGTCGTTGGCGCATTACTGGCCACCGATCTGCGCGGCTTAAGTAATGACGTCTACTTCCAGGTTGGTTTGCTGACCACCATCGGGCTTTCCGCCAAGAACGCCATCCTGATTGTCGAATTTGCCGTTGAGATGATGCAGAAAGAAGGGAAAACGCCGATAGAGGCAATCATCGAAGCGGCGCGGATGCGTTTACGCCCAATCCTGATGACCTCTCTGGCCTTTATTCTCGGCGTGCTGCCGCTGGTTATCAGTCATGGTGCCGGTTCTGGCGCGCAAAACGCGGTAGGTACCGGCGTGATGGGCGGGATGTTTGCCGCAACAGTGCTGGCAATTTACTTCGTTCCGGTCTTTTTCGTTGTAGTGGAACATCTCTTTGCCCGCTTTAAAAAAGCGTAACGTGTAAATGAGAGTAAGGTTGAACGTGAAGGTTCAGCCTTACTCTTTCCTGCTAACCATTCACCACTCAACAACCAGCTAACCGTCAGGAATACCAGGCTTAGTACACAGCACTGAAAGTAGAAACCACTCCAGCCATTCGTCATCAATTTGAACAGCACAATACTGACCCACATTCCCGTAATCGTATGAATTGTCAGCTTAATAATCCCAAACATGCCGAGTCTTTTCCTCCTGAAAATACCTATACCGCCTGGCAAACTGCGAAAGAGAACTAGCCGGTAGCCCGGCAGAAATCATCAGGGAAGAGTTTCACATGAAGCAGGTGTGAGATCCTGACCAATATTCAAATGCAAAATATGTCAGGAAAAGGTACCTGGCGAATGTTGCGCAAACTGATGTGGCGTTACACCATAATATTGTCGAAATGTGTTTATAAAGTACGACGTACTGCTATAGCCACATTTTTCTGCAATAGTATGCAGAGGAATTTGACGTAACTCGAGTAATCGTCTGGCCATCGACATCCTGGAAGCGAGTAATATTTTACTGAAACAGGTATTTTCATCCTGCAACTTTTTTTTGATGAGACTCTCGCTGGTATACATTCTTTCCGCGATATCACGCAGATACCAACGTTTGGCGATATCAAAGCTAATAAGGCGTTCAACTTTTCCTGAAACAGTGCTGATGCTATTGAAAAGTAAGGGGATCAGTTCTTTCTTATGAGAAAACATCGATAAACAGGAAAGGTAGAGCATATTGCTCAGTATCGGTGAATTTACCCCGGATTCATTGAAGCTATCAAAAATCGCCGTCACCAGCGGCATGGGGGGTGACTGGTTAATTAATAGACGGTCTTTGCTATGTAACCCTAAATTGCGTGGTAGCTGACGAATATTTTGTAAGTAATGGCAAACTGTCAGCTCATCGATATCCAGTCGTCGCGTATCCGGTGAACAAAACGCAAAATCGTCTGCCAAATTTTTCTCCAGCAGCACGATACTCTCGTTATGCAGCGATATTTTATGCTGTTCATGATAAATATCGAATGAACGACGAATGAGGATCACCGAGCAGACATGAGTCATGATTATCCCTTATATTTCATACTGCGATTATTTCAATTTCAGTATACTAATGAAATGTTGCCAGACTGTTTCTTAGCGCAAAAACTGCCAGATTTGGTAGGACCAAAATTTATCCACAAAGTAGTTTTGCATAACAGTTAATTGATAATAAGTAAATGCAGCACGAATATATTTTCGCACAGCGTATAGCTTATGTTTATAAAAAAATGGCTGATCTTATTTCCAGTAAAAGTTATATTTAACTTA
>NZ_SJWV01000141.1:0-10936 GCF_004352695.1 Escherichia sp. KCJ4928 | reverse complement strand
GCGTAATTCAGGTCAATGTCACAATTAACCATTGTCACAATAAGGTTGAACGGATATTCTGAGCACGGACCACGTAATATTCAATACATTATTTACTGCCGGGTTTTTCGTGAATCAACGTAATATGTCAATAATTAATTCCACGCCAGTGCGTGTTATTGCCATTGTAGGATGTGATGGTTCAGGTAAATCGACCCTCACGGCAAGCCTGGTAAATGAACTGGCAGCAAGAATGCCAACAGAACACATTTATCTCGGGCAATCGTCCGGGCGAATTGGCGAATGGATTTCACAGCTCCCTGTTATTGGCGCACCTTGTGGGCGTTATCTGCGAAGTAAAGCGGCACATGTGCACGAAAAACCCTCAACACCGCCTGGCAATATTACTGCGCTGGTTATCTATCTGCTTTCCTGCTGGCGGGCGTACAAGTTTCGCAAAATGTTGTGTAAAAGCCAGCAAGGCTTTCTGCTCATCACCGACCGCTACCCGCAGGTTGAAGTGCCGGGTTTTCGCTTTGATGGCCCGCAATTGGCAAAAACCACGGGCGGTAACGGTTGGATAAAAATGTTAAGGCAGCGCGAGCTGAAGCTGTACCAATGGATGGCATCTTATTTGCCCGTATTGTTGATTCGTCTTGGCATTGATGAACAAACCGCGTTTGCGCGTAAACCTGACCACCAACTGGCAGCGTTACAGGAAAAAATCGCCGTTACGCCGCAACTGACATTCAATGGCGCAAAGATCCTTGAACTGGATGGGCGACACCCCGCCGATGAAATTCTGCAAGCGTCACTACGCGCAATTCACGCCGCGCTTTCCTGATCACCAAAATGGATAGGGGATGATTTAACGAATGGATGCACTACAAACTCAAACTGTTAATAGTACAACCGCGCCGCAGCCCAACTACATTCCGGGGCTGATTGCGGTGGTCGGGTGTGATGGCACCGGTAAATCCACACTGACCACCGACCTGGTGAAATCGCTGCAACAACACTGGCAAACCGAGCGGCGCTATCTGGGGCTGCTCTCCGGCGAAGACGGCGACAAAATCAAACGATTGCCGTTGGTTGGCGTCTGGCTGGAACGGCGACTGGCGGCCAAATCCTCGAAAACCCAAAGCATGAAAACCAAATCTCCGGCGCTATGGGCGGCGGTGATTATGTACTGCTTCTCGCTGCGAAGAATGGCGAATCTACGCAAGGTTCAGCGACTGGCGCAAAGTGGCGTTCTGGTGGTCAGCGATCGCTTCCCGCAGGCTGAAATTTCGGGCTTTTATTATGATGGACCGGGGATTGGCGTCGAACGTGCGACCGGGAAAATCAGCATGTTTCTGGCGCAGCGCGAACGGCGTTTATACCAACAAATGGCGCAATATCGCCCGGAATTAATTATTCGCCTGGGCATTGATATTGAGACTGCCATCTCCCGCAAGCCTGACCATGACTATGCCGAGCTGCAGGACAAAATCGGCGTCATGTCGACGATTGGCTATAACGGCACAAAAATTCTTGAGATTGATTCCAGAGCGCCCTACAGCGAAGTGCTGGAACAGGCACAGAAGGCGGTTTCTCTGGTTGCCATCGTTTCTGACCGCCGAAGTTTAACTTAAGGCTGGCGGGATACTTTTTACTATCAACGATAAGGTCAGGCTGAATTGGCGGGTTTTAACATCAAACATTGGTTTGCAGATGGCGCGTTTCGCACCATTATTCGCAATAGCGCCTGGTTAGGCTCCAGTAATGTCGTGAGCGCCTTGCTGGGTCTGTTGGCGCTCTCGTGTGCCGGTAAAGGGATGACGCCCGCCATGTTTGGCGTACTGGTGATTGTGCAATCGTACGCCAAGTCGATCAGCGATTTTATTAAGTTTCAGGCATGGCAACTGGTGGTTCAGTACGGAACGCCAGCCTTGACCAACAATAATCCGCAGCAATTTCGCAATGTCGTCTCATTTTCCTTCTCGCTGGATATCGTCAGCGGCGCGGTGGCGATTGTCGGCGGCATTGCCTTACTGCCATTCCTTTCCCATTCATTAGGTCTGGATGACCAAAGCTTTTGGCTGGCGGCGCTGTATTGCACGCTCATTCCTTCAATGGCTTCCTCCACGCCGACCGGCATTCTGCGTGCGGTAGATCGCTTCGATTTAATTGCTGTACAGCAGGCGACGAAACCTTTTCTGCGCGCAGCGGGGAGCGTCGTAGCCTGGTATTTTGACTTTGGTTTTGCGGGTTTTGTTATTGCCTGGTACGTGTCGAATCTGGTTGGCGGCACCATGTACTGGTGGTTTGCAGCGCGCGAATTACGCCGCAGAAATATCCATAATGCCTTCAAATTGAATCTGTTTGAGTCTGCCCGACACATCAAAGGCGCGTGGAGTTTTGTCTGGTCAACCAACATTGCCCACTCCATCTGGTCGGCGCGTAACTCGTGCAGCACAGTGCTGGTGGGGATCGTGTTAGGACCCGCTGCCGCCGGGTTATTTAAAATCGCCATGACATTCTTCGACGCCGCCGGAACGCCAGCGGGTTTGCTGGGTAAAAGTTTTTACCCAGAGGTGATGCGTTTAGATCCGCGCACCACCAGACCGTGGTTGTTAGGTGTGAAGTCCGGTTTACTGGCGGGCGGAATCGGTATTCTGGTGGCGCTCGCGGTGTTTATCGTCGGCAAGCCGCTCATTTCGCTGGTGTTTGGCGTTAAGTATCTCGAAGCGTATGACCTGATTCAGGTGATGCTGGGCGCAATTGTGATTTCGATGCTGGGCTTCCCTCAGGAGTCATTGCTATTGATGGCGGGAAAACAGCGCGCTTTTCTCGTGGCGCAAACCATCGCCTCAATCGGCTACATCGTATTGCTGTTCATGTTCTGTCATCTGTTTGGTGTGCTGGGAGCAGCGTTTGCTTACTTCGGTGGGCAATGTCTGGACGTGGCGCTCTCGTTAATTCCAACCTTAAAGGCATTTTTTCAGCGCCATTCCTTGCTTTATAACGCAGCCGGAGAGAAATCCTGATGATGAGAAAATATTTCCCGCTTGAGGCGAGCGAGCGTCTATTTGTTGCGATTGAAGAAGATGATGTCGTTGATGCACAGGTTAGTTTGCCGCCGACTATTGCACTAAGTTGTACCACCGAAATCATTCATGATAATTACGCGTTATGCCTGCAATTCTGGCTCAATGGCGTTGATCGTCAGGAATTACTGCGTTTAGTTCGCAAACAAGCCAAAGGCGATGAGCTGACTGCTGATGAGCGCAAACAATTTAAATACATGCGAGCGCGCTACAAGCACCTGCGTTTTGCGCAACGGCTGTATTTAAAGAAGCATCAGGCCGGATTTTTATTCGGCAAAACGACCGTTTTTCTGGGGCGTTTTCAGGACGGCTTTCGTAACGGTAAGAAAAATATTGTGTCGTATTACGGCAACCTGTTACGGATTTATTTAAGCTCTCCGGTCTGGTCGTTGGTGAACTATTCATTACGCCATAGCCAGTTAGAAAGCGTAAGCAGTTTTATTGCCTATCGGCAAAAGCAAATGCATACCCTGAAAGAGATTATTGCCAAACCGCGACTAACCGGCAGGGAATTTCATGATGTGCGAAAAATCATCAGCCAACAGGTTTCTTATTACGACACCTTAAGATCGCTTGATCCTGAAAATAAAGAGGCGTTACAGATTTCCCGTTTCCTCGCCGCCATTAATGGCCTGATGGGAGATAAACACGACGACATGGTGGCGGATGATATGGAAAACCGCCAGTCGTATGATGCACCGTTGGCGCTGGATAGCGATATTCGTCAGCGCTTAGAGCTGCTGATTTCGCGTTTTCCGCTATAGCCGGAGCAATGATGTCATCTCGTTTGATTATTGCGTTGATTATCATGCTCTTAGCCCCGGGTGTGCAGGCACACAATTTCGTCACTGGCAAAACGGTTACCCCTGTTTATATCCAGGAAGGCGGCGAGCTGCTTCTGAATAGCGACGACGAAATTCACTACCAAAAGTGGAAAAGCACACAATTAGCGGGAAAAGTCCGCATTATTCAGTATATCGCCGGGCGTAAGTCGGCGAAGAAAAAGAACTCACTGTTAATTAAAGCGGTTGAAGCGGCAAACTTTCCGCAGGATCGTTTTCAGCCCACCACCATTGTGAACACCGATGATGCCATCTTTGGTACCGGCTATTTTGTCGTTGGCAAAATCGAAAAAAATAAACGCCGCTATCCGTGGGCGCAATTCGTTATTGACGGCAATGGACAGGGACGCGTTGCCTGGCGCTTGCCGGAGCAGAGTTCAACCATTCTGGTGCTGAATAAAGCCGGGCAAATTCAGTGGGCAAAGGACGGCAGCCTGACGCCGGAAGAGGTAGATCATGTCATTGCGTTGGCGCAGAAACTGATCAATGAATAAAAAACTCAAAGGATTGAGGGCGTTAGTTAGATGAAGCTGGTTGAACACTACATCATGCGTGGTACGCGCCGTCTGGTGCTGATTATCGTCGGTTTTCTGATCTTTATTTTCGCCAGCTACTCCGCACAGCGTTATCTGACCGAAGCGGCAAATGGGACATTAGCTCTTGATGTTGTGCTGGATATCGTTTTCTACAAAGTACTGATTGCACTGGAGATGTTGTTACCTGTTGGTCTGTATGTGTCAGTTGGCGTGACGCTAGGGCAGATGTATACCGACTCGGAAATTACCGCTATCTCTGCGGCGGGGGGCAGTCCGGGACGCTTGTACAAAGCCGTTCTTTATCTGGCGATACCGCTAAGTATTTTTGTCACCCTTCTGTCGATGTATGGTCGTCCGTGGGCTTATGCGCAGATTTATCAACTGGAGCAGCAGTCGCAGTCGGAGCTGGATGTTCGCCAGTTGCGGGCAAAGAAATTTAACACTAACGATAACGGACGAATGATCCTTTCGCAGACGGTTGATCAGGATAATAATCGCCTGACTGACGCGCTGATTTATACTTCTACTGCCAATCGAACCCGTATTTTCCGCGCCCGTTCGGTTGATGTGGTTGACCCATCACCCGAGAAACCGACCGTTATGTTGCACAACGGCACTGCCTATCTTCTCGATCATCAGGGGCGTGACGACAACGAACAGATCTACCGTAATCTGCAATTACATCTGAATCCGCTGGATCAAAGCCCTAACGTCAAACGCAAAGCAAAATCGGTCACGGAGCTGGCGCGCTCCGCCTTTCCTGCCGATCATGCCGAACTGCAATGGCGACAAAGCCGTGGCCTGACCGCATTGTTGATGGCGCTGCTGGCCATTTCATTAAGTCGGGTAAAACCGCGGCAAGGGCGATTTTCAACGTTATTGCCACTGACGTTGCTGTTTATTGCCATTTTTTATGGCGGCGACGTCTGCCGTACGCTGGTGGCTAACGGCGCGATTCCTCTCATTCCTGGTTTGTGGTTAGTGCCCGGACTCATGCTAATGGGCCTGCTGATGCTGGTCGCACGCGACTTCTCTTTGCTGCAGAAATTTTCCCGATGAATGTTTTCAGTCGCTATTTAATCCGTCATCTCTTTCTCGGTTTTGCCGCCGCCGCAGGGCTATTGCTGCCGCTTTTTACCACCTTCAACCTGATTAACGAACTGGATGATGTCAGTCCGGGCGGTTATCGCTGGACTCAGGCGGTGCTGGTGGTGCTAATGACCTTACCGCGCACACTGGTCGAACTTTCGCCGTTTATCGCCTTATTGGGTGGGATTGTTGGCCTGGGGCAGTTATCGAAAAACAGTGAGCTTACCGCCATTCGCAGCATGGGGTTTTCTATCTTCCGTATTGCACTGGTGGCGCTGGTTGCAGGGATATTGTGGACTGTTTCGTTAGGCGCGATAGATGAGTGGGTGGCGTCGCCATTGCAGCAACAGGCGCTGCAAATCAAATCGACCGCCACCGCGTTGGGGGAGGACGATGACATTACCGGCAATATGCTGTGGGCCAGGCGCGGCAATGAATTTGTGACGGTAAAATCGCTGAATGAGCAGGGCCAGCCGGTGGGCGTGGAGATATTTCATTATCGCGACGATCTCTCGCTTGAATCCTACATTTATGCACGCAGTGCCACCATTGAAGACGACAAAACGTGGGTCCTGCATGGTGTGAATCATAAAAAATGGCTGAATGGCAAAGAAACGCTGGAAACATTAGATAATCTTGCCTGGCAATCGGCCTTCACCAGTATGAATCTTGAAGAGTTATCAGTGCCGGGGAATACTTTTTCTGTCCGTCAGCTTAATCATTACATCCATTATTTGCAGGAAACCGGGCAACCCAGCAGCGAATACCGCCTTGCACTGTGGGAAAAACTGGGGCAACCCATCCTGACCCTGGCGATGATTTTGCTGGCTGTGCCGTTTACCTTTACTGCCCCGCGTTCGCCTGGGATGGGTAGCCGTCTCGCTGTAGGCGTCATCGTGGGCTTACTCACCTGGATCAGCTATCAAATCATGGTTAATCTGGGATTGCTATTTGCGTTAAGCGCACCTGTTACCGCGCTCGGTTTACCGGTAGCGTTTGTGTTGGTGGCGTTGAGCCTGGTGTATTGGTATGACAGACAACATTAAACCCGCCGTGGCGCAAATACCACGGCGGGCTCACATTACTGCTTCAGAGTAGCAAATGCCTGAATGATGGCATCGATTTGCTCACGACTGTGGGCAGCATTTACGCTACAGCGCAGCAGCGTGATGCCTGCAGGCGCGGCAGGCGGCAGGATAAGATTCACATACACGCCCAGCGAGATAAGCTCGCGCCAGATGCGTAAACCTTCCTCTTTCGAACCGATTATTACTGGCACTACCGGGCTAATATGTGAACTTAACTCATAACCCAGTTTTTGCAGACCGTCATACAGATGGTTGGCGTTATCCATCAGCTTTTGCCGCAGCTCTGGTTGTGTGGCAATAGTTCTTAACGACGAGCGCACGGTCGCAATGCAGGACGGAGAAGGAGAGGCGGTAAAAATATACGGGCGGCTGCCGTAGCGCAGCACTTCCATCGCTTCCGAACCGACAGCAAAACCGCCAATCGAGGCCAGACTTTTACTGAAAGTACCAACGATAATATCCACATCATCTTCAACGCCGACAGCTTCAGCCAGTCCGCGCCCCGTTGCGCCTAACACGCCAAACGAATGCGCTTCATCGACAATCAAATAACCACCGAGACGACGTTTGATATCAACAATTTCCGCCAGCGGCGCAACGTCACCGAGCATGCTGTAGATGCCCTCAACGATGATAATCGCCTCTTTCGCCCGTTCACCGAGGCGAACCATGCGCCGTTCCAGATCTTTAGCATCGTTATGGCGGAAACGAATAATTTCCGCGCCACCGAGAGAACAGGCGTCATAAATACTGGCGTGGCTGTCGGCATCCAGTAACACCACGGCGTTATGGTCGGCAAGTGCGCTGATGACGCCTAAATTAGCGGTATAACCGGTTGAAAAAACGATAGCGGTAGGGCGCTTGAAAAACTCGGCAATTTCTTTCTCTAACGCCAGGTGCGGCGCATAACTGCCGTTTGCCATACGAGAACCGGTGGTGCCGGTGCCTTGGGCCGCTAACGCTGCCTGACCTTCGCTGATGGCATCATGATTAAAGGTTAAACCGAGATAATTATTGGTCCCGGCCAGAATCACTTTTTTATTGCCGATCCGGCCTTCGGTGGCGGAATACACTTCATCAATACAGGTGCCAAACGGTGTTAACCCGTTGTCACTAAATTGCAGACGCTCGCCAGCAAGGCGCGCATATTTATCGTATAGCCCCATTATTTATTCTCCAGCCATGGAAGTAGAGTTTCCATTAATTGCGCAGGGGTTTTGACATCCAGCAGAATATTAATAGGAATGGAAATATCGAATCTGTCTTCCAGCATCATTAAGAGATCCATCACTTTGATCGACTCCAGGCCAAGATCGTTGACGAGATCGCTGTCGGGCTTAATTTCCACACCGTTTTCGACCAAATCCTGTAAACAGGAAAGGATGTAATCCATTACTATTTCACGATTTACCATAGAAACGTTAACACACCTTTAAACAAGACAATCAAAATAGCCCGTTGCGTAATGCTTGTTCCAGGCTAATCCCGGGAAACCAATTAATATCTTCAGAAATACGGTTATTACTTGCCGACCAGTCGGCGTGGGTTAATTCACGAATTTTCGAGCGGGTCAGCATAGGTTCTTTACCTGCCAGGCGACTCAACGCGGTACTGATATCCGCAAGGCAGGTGAGTACCGGCAGAGGAATACCAACCATTCGCACGGAACCACAACGGGCGTCGGCGGCAAGCTGTCGTACGTGTTGCCAGTCATAGCCGCCGGGGACGCCATCGCATAATTCATAGGTTTGCGTCTGTACAGTTTCGGCGCTTAACCACTGACCCACTGCTTGCGCAAAATCGGTGACGTGCAGGAAAGAGAGCTGTGTATCTGGTGCACCAAGTCGTGGCAGCAGGCCGCGCAGCATCCAGTCAAACAGCGGTTTTAACTCTTTATCGCCGGGACCATACACGGCTGTCGGGCGAAAAACGCCCAGCGTAATTTCGTCAGCCATTGCAGTCAGCCGTTGTTCGGCGATGTGTTTGGAATTTGCGTACCAGGAGAGCTCGGGATGGCGCGCCGCCAGCGAAGAGATAAACAGAAAACGTTGGCAAAAGCCGCTCTCTTTTGCTGCTTGCATCAGGCGCAGGCTGCCGTCAACGTTACAGTGGGTAAAAATCTCTTCTTTGTGTCCGCGCACTTGCCCGGCGCAATGGACCACCGCGCTGGCTCCGGCAACCAGTTCGCTAAGCGAATGTGTATCTTCCAGCGAACCGCGCACCCAAGTAAGATTATCATTGACGTGAGCGCGGGCAGTACGCGTCAATGCGCGAACGTGAAAGCCGCGGGCGAGCAGGTTATCGATAATATATTTACCGATAAACCCGGTAGCGCCCGTCACCGCGACAGTTTGATTCATGCCAGGGATTCCTGCACATGAAGGCTTGCAGCATAAGCCTTCTGATAACGTTTTTTCGCTTCCGCACGGGCAGGCTTGCCGGAGGACGTTCGGGGAATGCTGTGGGGCGGCAACAGATCGATAGCCGCTGTTACGCCAAATTCGCTTTGGATCCGTGCTGCCAGCGCGTGGATAAGCTGTCCGCGACGTTCTTCATCGCTGATCCGACACTGGATCTGCAAAATGATTTTTTCCTGGGCGGTAACAAAAGCAATCGCATCGCCAGAATGAATTTCCGGTTCCTGTTCCGCTATATATTCAATATCCTGCGGCCAGATATTACGGCCACGAATAATAATCAGATCTTTAATGCGTCCGGTGACATACAGATAACCGTCCAGCAGATAACCGAGGTCGCCGGTGTCTAACCAGCCCGTCGCGGCAATCTCGTCTTGCGAAACCTGGTCGCCAAAGTAACCGCTCATCAGGCTGGGGCCGGAGATGCAAATATGGCCTACCACACGTTCCGCGACCGGCATACCTGCTTCATTGCGGATTTCAATGCCATGTTCCGGCAACGCTTTGCCGCAGTTGACGAAAGTCGATACGGCGCGTGTTTCAGCACCCGGCGCGACGGCTTTGCCCTGATATTCTAGGATGTCGCGATCCACTTCGTTAACCACAACCCCAGAGCCTTCATCAGAGAAGCTGACAGCCAGCGCATTTTCTGCCAGTCCGTAGCACGGCATGAACGTTTTATCGTCAAAGTTAACCTGACGGAAACATTCAGCGAATTGATGGAGTTGTTCTGCGGAGATCGGCTCAGCACCAATACCAGCGACGCGCCAGCAGGAAAGATCCAGTTCAGCGAGATCTTTTTCATTCACGCGGCGTTGGCACAATTCATAGCCAAACGGCGGCGCAACGGAAACGGTGCCGCGATTTTTACTGATCAATTTAAGCCATTGCAAAGGACGCATGGCAAAATCCTGAGTGCGCAAATAATCTACTGAAAGTTGCGTGGCGACGGGGGTCAGGAGAAAGCCGACCAGTCCCATATCATGGTAGAAAGGCAGCCAGGAGACGCAGCGGTCGCCAGGGCGTAATTTAATGCCATCGTGGCTTATAGCACGTAGATTAGCCATCACTTCGCGATGGGTGATAATGACGCCACGGGGAAAACGGGTGCTGCCGGAGGTGTACTGGAGGTAGGCGATATCGTTCGGAACTGGACGCTGGAGCGCAACATCGGCTTCCGGTAATGCCTTAAACCAGGCGTGGCTTAAAACATGTAATTCGGGGTTGTTATGCGTCGCGGCATTGACCAGTGGCAACCACTCATCACCAGTGATAATGGCTGCGGGCTGGCAACTTGCCAGTAAACCCTGGAGTTTGGCGCTCCAGGAATCCCGCTGACCGACGCCCATTGGAATCGCCAACGGGACGGCGACTAAGCCAGCATACTGACAGGCAAAAAAAGCCTCTACAAACCCGCTACTCGTTTCGGCAATCAGCGCCACGCGTTCGCCTTTTTTCAGGTTCAGCGATAACAACCGCTTCGCACCAGCTTCGGCACGCGTTTTTAACGTCTGATATTCCAGTTGATCTTCAAGTTGGCAACGTCTGTCATAAAAATTCATTCCGGCGCTACTCAGAGCGGCGTAGTCCAAAGCATCAACCAGCGTTGGAAAATCGGCATAGCGCATAGGTAGGGAATGCGTAAAGATTTTATTAGACATATACACCACGAAAAAATTGGATATCAAAAATAAAATGACAATAATGCGGTGGATTATATAGGCATAAAAGATAAATGAGATAGTATTTTCATCGGTGTGAAAATGAACATTGATTTAAATAATGAGTTTAAGTTTTTTGTTTTTATTGTGAATGATATTTAATTTATGAATATATTAAGAAGAAGCCTTGTCCGGTCGCCTTAAATCGACAAAAGGCATTGAGGCGCTTCTGTGT
>NZ_SJWV01000140.1:0-10977 GCF_004352695.1 Escherichia sp. KCJ4928 | reverse complement strand
ACTGTACTTGGCATCGCACAGGCCAACGTCAGCAAATATCTTGCTGATTTTGAATCAAAAGTGGGTTTAAAAGTCTTTGACCGAACCACCCGGCAGCTGATGCTCACACCTTTTGGCACCGCGCTGTTACCGTACATCAACGACATGCTGGATAGAAACGAGCAACTTAATAATTTTATTGCAGATTATAAGCATGAGAAACGTGGTCGGGTCACTATCTACGCCCCAACCGGCATAATTACCTATTTATCCAAACATGTAATCGATAAAATTAAAGATATCGGTGATATCACCTTATCGCTAAAAACCTGCAATCTTGAGCGTAATGCCTTTTATGAAGGCGTCGAATTTCCTGATGATTGTGATGTTTTAATCAGCTACGCTCCACCAAAAGATGAATCGCTGGTTGCCAGTTTTATTACCCAATATGCCGTAACCGCTTATGCCAGCCAGCGCTATCTTGAGAAACATCCTATTAGCCGTCCTGACGAACTCGAACATCACTCCTGTATTTTGATCGACTCGATGATGATTGACGACGCGAATATCTGGCGCTTCAACGTCGCCGGGAGTAAAGAGGTGCGGGATTATCGCGTGAAGGGAAATTACGTTTGCGATAACACGCAATCGGCGCTGGAGCTGGCACGAAATCACCTGGGGATTGTGTTTGCGCCAGACAAAAGTGTGCAGAGCGACCTGCAAGACGGCACGCTGGTGCCCTGCTTTCAGCACCCGTATGAATGGTGGCTGGATCTGGTGGCTATCTTCCGTAAACGGGAATACCAGCCCTGGCGGGTCCAGTATGTGCTGGATGAAATGCTGCGTGAAATTCGCCACCAGCTTGCTCAGTCGCAGCAACTGCGGCCTGAACAAGCGGCGGAAAGCGAAGATTAATGATCGAGATAAAGGTAATGCACCCAACTGGTCATGCGTAACAGCACTTTGCGCATCACCGAGACATGGCTGAAATGATCAGAGTAGACCGCCACCTGGGCGTAAATACCGTCTGGTAAAGCGCTCAAATCAGTGTGCTCATCCAGTTCAATGGTCGCGATAACGCCATCTGAACCCGGCGCTGTGTTTAACGTCTGTAAGGTGCCGGTCGACTGATAAGCTCCGCCGGGAACAGCTGGACTAATGGCTGCCAGCTTGCCGCTGAATACCTTACCTGGCAGAGCGTTAAATACCACTTCCGCATCATCGCCAGGGGCCAGTCGCAGCAAGGAGTTCTGACGGAACTGCGCCACAATTTGTCGTTTCTGATCGGGTATAAACACCATCACCGGACGTAGCGGCAGCGACGCGGCATAGGTACCCGGACGAATCAGCACCTGGGTCACATAACCATCGCTCGGCGCACGCACTATCGTCTGCTCAAGGTTATATTTTGCTTCCGCGAGCTGCGCTTTCAGGCTGGCGATTTGAGAATGTTCACCCAACACCAGGCTATCCAGCTGGCTCTGGATCTGTTTTTGTTCCGCCGCCGATGACTTTACGGAGGCTTCCTGCGCCAGATAATTTTGCCGCGCCACATCAATATCGCGTTCTGAAAACGGGTTTACTTTCGCCTGGCTGCCGCGTGCGTAACGCTGATACTCTTTAGCGAATTTATCCCGCGTGGCCTTTGCCTGCTGAGTATTCGCCGCCATCTCATCTAACTCTGCGCCCAACGCCCGCTGTTTATGTTCTGCGGTAACGATATCCGCCATCAGCCGATCCACCCGCGCCTGATAACGCGTCGGGTCCAGTCGAAATAGCACCTCACCTTTTTTAATCAGCGTATTTTTCTTATCCGTCACTTCGATCACCACGCCTGTCACCTGTGGGACAACAGGAATAGAAATAACCGCTTTTTGCGCTTTGAAGGTATACGGATGGTTATAGTTCATTAACAGAATTAAACCGCTGACAATAAATATGCCACCCAGGGCCGCGGTGGGAATGGTCCATTTATTTACAGGAATTTTGAAGATCTTAAACATTGCCCATGCGAAAGCCACATAGGTTAAAATAATCAGTAAATCCATAAGTATTACTCGGCAGAAGAGGATTTGATGTCGGCGAGCTGTTTCTCCAGCCCGGCAATACGCTGTTGTAGTTGCACAACGGAGGAGTCATGGTTTTGCATTCCCCATCCCCGCTCCGGGCGGTAAAGCGTGGCCCAAATCCACAAAAATGGCCAGATAACATGTAACGTAAAAAGACTCACCCAACCAGCAACATGAATGGCGTCGGCATGAGGATGATTACGTTTTTTAGCAATCAGGTAGGGAATATCATGTAAAATAATAATCCCATAGAATATCACCAGAAATACAAAAATAAGCACTCCCAGTGCAAAATAGTCCAGGAACATATTTCCCTCAAAGAATATAAAAAAGAACAATTAACGCATATTATGAAATGCCATGATGCAGTGCAATTTCCTTATTTATATAACGACATATTGTTTTTTATATACTTTCTTAAATGTGCTGTCTGGTTTTTCAACAGGACGAGGTTTATCATATTGAAATAGTGGAACTATTGGCCAAACTAATGAATAACTCCAGTAAAACATCCACAGTACAGATTAAGCGTATTAAACCTTCAATTATCTACCGTTTATTGCTGATTGGCCTCGGATCACCAATGGTGATTTACGGCCTGGTTCGCCCGCTCACCATCGAAACGCGAGATTAAACTCCTGACAAAACACGCCCCAGAAACGCACTTCTGTTGGCGTAGTCTGGGTTATTGCGCACGTAGGTTTAAAACGTAAATTGTAACAACGTGCGCTTTGTTTATGCCGGATGCGGCGTGTACGCCTTATCCGGCCTACGGTCAGGTTCCCGTAGGCATGATAAGACGCGTAAGCGTCGCATCAGGCAATGAATACCCAATGCGACCAGCTTCTTATATCAGAACAGCCCCAACGGTTTATCCGAGTAGCTCACCAGCAGGCACTTGGTTTGCTGGTAATGCTCCAGCATCATCTTGTGGGTTTCGCGACCGATACCTGATTGTTTGTAGCCACCAAACGCCGCATGTGCCGGGTAAGCGTGATAACAGTTGGTCCACACGCGCCCAGCCTGTATGCCGCGCCCCATCTTATAGGCCAGATTACCGTTGCGGCTCCAGACGCCCGCGCCCAGGCCATATTGCGTATCGTTCGCCAGCTCCAGCGCTTCTTCCATCGTTTTGAAGGTGGTCACCGCCAGCACCGGGCCAAAAATCTCCTCCTGGAACACCCGCATATTGTTCTGACCAAACAGAATCGTCGGTTCGAGGTAGTAGCCGTCTTTCAGTTCACCTTCCAGCAGCTTGCGCCGCCCGCCTGTGAGCACGTCAGCGCCCTCTTTTTTACCGATATCAATGTAGTTGAGGATGGTTTCCAGTTGCCCGTGAGAAACCTGCGCGCCCATTTGCGTCACGCTGTCGAGTGGGTTACCGCTGCGAATGCTTTCGACACGGCGGATGGCGCGTTCCATAAAGCGTTCGTAGATAGACTCCTGCACTAAAGCACGGCTTGGACAGGTGCAAACTTCGCCCTGGTTAAAGGCGAACAGTGCAAAGCCTTCCAGCGCTTTATCGAAAAAGGCATCTTCTTCATCCATCACATCAGCAAAGAAGATATTTGGCGACTTGCCGCCCAGCTCCAGGGTTACCGGAATAATGTTTTGCGTGGCGTATTGCATAATTTGTTGGCCCACTTCCGTTGAGCCGGTAAACGCCACTTTGGCGATGCGTTTCGAGGTCGCCAGATATTCGCCAATTTCCCCACCTGCGCCGTTGACCACGTTCACCACGCCCGGCGGCAGTAAATCACCGACGATTTCCATTAGCAGCAGTACAGAAAGCGGGGTAAGACGTGCGGGTTTCAGCACCACACAGTTGCCCGCCGCCAGCGCGGGAGCCATTTTCCAGCTCGCCATCAGCAGCGGGAAGTTCCACGGGATAATCTGCCCCACCACGCCTAACGGTTCATGGAAATGATAGGCCACGGTTTCGCTATCAACTTCACTGATCCCACCTTCCTGCGCCCGAATACACGAGGCGAAATAGCGAAAATGGTCAATCGCCAGCGGCACG
The DNA here is from genome assembly GCF_004352695.1 of Escherichia sp. KCJ4928. Taxonomy (NCBI): domain Bacteria; kingdom Pseudomonadati; phylum Pseudomonadota; class Gammaproteobacteria; order Enterobacterales; family Enterobacteriaceae; genus Escherichia; species Escherichia sp. KCJ4928. The sequence continues at coordinate 6,906 of NZ_SJWV01000140.1, read as the reverse complement.
TCGGCAGCACTGGTTTCGCGAATGGGTTTGCCGTTATCCCAGGTTTCAGCCGTCGCTAACAGCTCAAGGTTTTGTTCCATTCGATCGGCAATCTTAAACAGAATCGCCGCGCGATCCTGCACCGAGGTGTGCGCCCATTTATCTTTCACTTTGTGCGCAGCATCCAGCGCCAGATCGATGTCTCGTTTGCCCGAAGACGCCACTTCGCACAGCAGCTGCCCGGTCACCGGCGTCAGATTCTGGTAATACTCGCCGTCGGCAGGGGCTACCCATTCGCCGCCAATAAAGTTGTCATAGCGGGCTTTTAACTTGAGGGGGAAACCATACTCGCCGGGCTTAATCTGTGCTGAAGGGGGATTATTGGTCATGATCGTCTCCTTGCGGTGTGAGGTATAACAAGGGTAGACGTGACTGGCGAAATCTTCGCCAGTCGGTAACAGCTTTACGACAGCTATCACGAATTTACGGGCAAGGGTTACAGAGATAGTTGAAAAAGCGGCTGACAATTTGCCAGCCGTTGTGGAAATGATGATTACATCGCTGCGCGATAAATCGCCACAATTTCTTCGTGAGTTGCCTGGATCGGGTTAGTAAAACCACAGGCATCTTTCAGGGCATTAGTCGCCAGAACCGCGAAATCTTCTTCTTTCACGTTCAGGTCGCGTAGGCCTGCCGGGATATCCACTTTCTTCGCCAGTTCACGGATGGCGTTAATGCAGGCTTCAGCACCTTCCGCATCGTTTTTACCTGTCACGTTCACGCCCATTGCAGCGGCACAGTCACGCAGACGTGCGGCGGCGACTTTGCTGTTGAATACCTGAACATGCGGCAGCAAAACGGCGTTACATACACCGTGTGGCAGGTTGTAGAAACCGCCCAGCTGGTGCGCCATCGCATGAACATAACCCAGAGAAGCATTATTGAACGCCATACCAGCAAGGAACTGGGCATAAGCCATTGCTTCACGCGCTTTCGCATTACTGCCATCTTCAACGGCTAACGGCAGGTTTTCGGCAATCATGGTCACGGCTTTCAGTGCACAAGCGTCAGTGATCGGCGTGGCGGCAATAGAAACATATGCTTCGATAGCGTGCGTTAAGGCATCCATACCCGTTGCGGCGGTCAGTGACTTCGGCATACCAATCATCAGAGAGGAGTCATTGACAGAAAGCAGCGGAGTGACATGTTTATCAACAATCGCCATTTTGATATGACGCGCTTCGTCAGTGATGATGCAGAAACGGGTCATTTCAGAGGCCGTACCCGCAGTGGTGTTGATGGCGATCATCGGCAGCTGCGGTTTTGCAGAGCGGTCAACGCCTTCGTAATCGCGAATATCGCCGCCATTGGCTGCCACCAGCGCAATACCTTTTGCGCAGTCGTGTGGAGAACCACCGCCTAAGGAGATCACGCTATCGCAATTATTCTCTTTAAGTAATTTCAAACCTGCGGCGACGTTTTCCGTGGTGGGGTTAGGTTGGGTGCCATCATAAATAACGCTAAAAATATTGCGTTCTTCCAGTGCTTTTTGCACATCACCCGCCATACCTAATTTCGTTAACATATTGTCAGTGACAATTAAGGTACGGGTAAATCCATAATCTGCCATCATATTCATTGCATCAGTCAATGAATCAGCGCCGATGACATTCACAGAAGGAATAAAGAAAGTTGAAGATGCCATAACACACTCCTGAAAGTGTAAAAAAGGGTGGGCAGCTTACTGAGGATTTTCATTCGAAAACATGATCATTATTATTGATTATCAAAATTAATCTAATAAAAAGCACATTGTATTCATTAAACAATGTGCTTTTTTTAAAATCATAAGAAATTTGTATTAATTTATTTTAAAAATTAATTAATCATTTCCTTATTTTTCCGGAAATAATAATGCGTCGCGCAATAAATGATCATTTCCACGACGACGCGTAAAGCCAATGCGGTCAAAATATTCCAGAATCTGAATTGCCAGCTTTCGGCCTACGCCTAAGCGATCGCGGAAATCCGCCGCGCAGGTTGAACCACACTCCTGATCGAGATCGCGGATCATATTGGCAAATTCGACAATCCGATCGTTACGGTAATAACGATCTTTGACGATCGCGGTAATTATTCCTTGCTGCGCCGCCTGGCGTAGCGTCAGGCGCATTGCCTGCTCGTCGGTACCCGTCTCTTTTGCCAGATCACGCACCCACCACGGCTCGTCACCAAACAGCGGCTCTGCTTTTTGCCAGATGGCCTGCTGCTCTTCGCTGAAGCCCGCTTTGTGATCCGGCAGATGCAGCCAACCGTGATGACTGAGGATGTCGCCGCTTTCGCGCATCTTTTCAATCAGCAACAGTACCAGCGCTTCATCTTCCATTGGCAACGCCATACGTCGCAGACGTTCGCGCCCAGGACCAGGTTCATCGCGATGTTGCTCATGATAAGTCGCTAATGTGTCGAGAATTTTCCGCTGCCAGCGGGCGGCAACCGGCGCATTCAACAAGCTATAACCAGCCTGAATATAGCCAGGCTGTTGCAGCAATTCGCGCATCCCTTCGCCGTTGAGCTGCCGTGCCCAGGCGAAATCCGCAAGGTTAACCGCGCCGCGTTCCAGATGAACAGATAACGCATCGGCATCGCTCTGCGCCCGTGCAAGAGACGCCAGCCATTGCAGATATTCCGGCTTACGTTTACCGCGACGCGGCGGGTTAAGCATCACCACACGCGCCCCCGCCAGCGTGTTGCGGGCCGAGATATCGCGCAGCACTAAGCGATCGTTATCCGCCAGCCACAGCGGCGTGTCGAACACCAGCTCGGCAAGGTTATCTTCCAGCAGCGAAACGCGTCCCGTAACGTGGCTGGCGGCGTGGTGAATATGCAGCGGCTGCCACTGGGTCAGCGGCGTATGGGTTTGAAGCTCGACAATCACCCGCGTGAACGGCTCTGGCGGCACATCGGCAAGCAGCCAGTCGCCACGGTTAATCTGCTCTTTTTCCGCATCACCCGCGATGTTAAGCGCGATACGCTGCCCGGCATTGGCGGTTTCTGTTGGCTGGTTTTGCGCATGCAGCGCACGTACACGCATCGGTTTATTTACACCAGTCAGCCAGAGTGAATCGCCTACCTTCACTTCCCCGCTTAACGCCGTACCGGTGACGACCAGCCCGGCACCTTTTACGGTAAATGCGCGGTCAATCGCGAGGCGGAAACTATGTTGGCTGGCGTGCTCGCGTTCCGGCAACTGAAGCAGATGCTCGCGCAGGGCATCAATTCCCCGACCTTCGGTTGCTGCGGTGATAAACAGTTTTGCCTCAGCAAAACCGTATTCCCGCAGCACCTCCTTTACCTGGCGTTCAACCTCATCAACACGCGCTTCGTCCACGCGATCGGCTTTGGTCAGCGCCACTGTCAGCATCGGGTTACCGGTCAGCTGCAAAATCGCCAGATGCTCACGGGTCTGCGCCATCACGCCGTCATCGCACGCCACCACCAACAGCGCGTGATCGATACCACCAACGCCCGCCAGCATGTTGGAAAGAAACTTTTCATGACCGGGTACGTCGATAAAACCAGGCACGCGACCATCCGGCTGCGGCCAGTAGGCATAGCCGAGATCGATGGTCATGCCGCGCTTTTTTTCTTCCGGCAGACGGTCAGCATTTACGCCAGTAATCGCCTGCAATAAGGTTGTTTTGCCGTGGTCAACGTGTCCGGCAGTCGCAATAATCATTTCAACAACATCTCCAAAAACCGTTGCTCATCTTCAAGGCAGCGTAAATCCAGCCACAATCGTCCGTCATAAATACGACCAATCACCGGCACTGGCAATTCACGCCAGCGGGCGGCTAATGACTCAAGGTGGCTACCGCGTCCATCATGGGGTGTAAACGTTAATGCCGCGCTCGGCAGGCGATCAACCGGCAGCGAACCACTGCCAATCTGCGAAAGACATGGCATAACCTGTACCGCAAACTCCGCGCCGTAATGTGCGGCAAGGGGGGCCTGTAAACGTTGTGCCTGGATTTGAATGACCTCTGCGCTGCGGGTAAGCAGGCGCAGGGTCGGTAATTTTTCACTCAGAGCTTCAGGGTGTAAATAAAGACGCAACGTGGCTTCCAGCGCCGCGAGGGTCATTTTATCCGCGCGTAATGCACGCTTCAGCGGGTGGCTTTGCAGGCGGGCGATCATCTCTTTTTTACCAACAATAATTCCTGCCTGCGGCCCGCCTAACAACTTGTCGCCGGAGAAACTCACCAGACTGACGCCCGCCGCAATCAACTCCTGCGGCATTGGCTCTTTCGGCAAACCGTACTGGCTAAGATCGACCAGCGAGCCACTGCCTAAATCAGTCACTACGGGAACATCCAGCTCTTTGCCGAGCGCCACCAGTTCCGCTTCATCTATCGCTTTGGTGAACCCCTGAATGCTGTAGTTACTGGTATGTACTTTCATCAACAGTGCGGTATTTTCATTCACCGCCTGACGATAATCATTCGCGTGCGTGCGGTTGGTGGTCCCTACTTCGTGTAGGGTGCAGCCTGCCTGACGCATAACATCGGGAATACGAAACGCGCCGCCAATCTCCACCAGTTCGCCGCGAGATACCACCACCTCTTTTCCGCTGGCAGTGGCCGCCAACATCAATAACACCGCCGCCGCATTGTTATTGACGATACAGGCATCTTCCGCCCCCGTAATATGGCACAGCAGTTGCGCCAGCGCCCGATCGCGATGTCCGCGTCCAGCGTCGTCCAGATCGTACTCGAGGGTCACTGGCGAACGCATAGCCTGCGCAACGGCTTCCACCGCGGCTTCCGCCTGTAAAGCTCGCCCAAGGTTGGTATGCAGCACGGTTCCCGTCAGGTTGATCACCGGACGCAGCGCGCTCTGCGCTTCTTTCGTCAACCGGGCATCGACTTCTTGCGCCCAGTTTTCACACCACGCAGGCAGCGTCTGGCTGCCACGAATCACTTCTCGCGCTTCGTCGAGCATCTGACGCAACAATTCCACCACGCGGGTGTGACCATAAGTATCACGCAAAGAAAGGAAGGAGCTATCGCGCAATAAGCGATCAATAGCCGGAAGTTGACTATAGAGGGAACGCGTTTCGGTTGTCATAGGAAACCTGGCTGATCAAGGCCCTCTCACACGGAGAAGGGCGTTTAACATAACCACGGATTGTAACGTGAGATGGGTCAGGAGGACATATCGCGCATCAAGCCTTTGGCGGTTCGGTGCGAGCAAAACTTTCGCGGCTAAACAGGTTTTCGACCAGTTTGACTAAGTGTGGGCGATCGACACACCAGCCTGGCGCAACGCGGCGGAAATTGAGATATCCGACGGCACAGGCAATGGCGATAGTCGCCAGATTGACCGTATCGGTTTTGAGTGTGCCATCGACCAGATATCCTTCCAGCACATCCAGACTGCGGTTGATTTTCTCCCGCTGGCGTAACAATTCATCTTCAGACTGCTGCGCCGCTGGACGCGCCTGTTCACGCACCGATACCAGCCCGGCATCCATAATGCCATCCGCCAGTGCCTCAATTTTGCGCACCCGCAACGACTCCAGCGGATCGCGCGGCAACATCGCCGGAGCGACATTCATTAATTCAATATATTCAGCGATGATCGGCGAATCAAACCAACATTCGCCCTCTTCGGTCACCAGCACCGGCACTTTTCCTAACGGGTTAAATTGCGCCACGCCGTTGTCCGCGTTATAGGGCAGTTCATTAATAAATTCGAAAGTTATGCCCTTTTCTAACAACAGAATAGAAAGTTTGCGTACAAACGGGCTGGTGTAGCTACCGACGAGTTTCATGCCGAGTCCTTTGTGCGAGGAAAAATATCAGTATGGCCTGGTGATGGGAAAAAGGGCAGAAAATGTTGATGGTTTGTTACTTCCAAATAAATCACATATTTATCATGGTGATATAAATATTTTCCTAATTGTTTCTATCTGATGGATATCTCACTTAAGGCTTTCTTATAAATCTGTAGGGTTTTGCCTGGAAGCAGACAAATAACCCGATAAAACAAGGATGAGCAGATGAGCGGAAAACCGGCGGCGCGTCAGGGCGACATGACGCAGTATGGCGGTAGCATTGTTCAGGGTTCAGCCGGGGTACGTATTGGTGCCCCCACCGGCGTGGCCTGTTCGGTGTGCCCCGGCGGAGTGACGTCCGGCCATCCGGTCAATCCCCTGCTCGGTGCAAAGGTCCTTCCCGGTGAAACCGACATCGCCCTGCCCGGCCCGCTGCCGTTCATCCTCTCCCGCACCTACAGCAGTTACCGGACAAAAACGCCCGCGCCGGTGGGGAGCCTCGGCCCCGGCTGGAAAATGCCTGCGGATATCCGCTTACAGCTGCGCGATAACACACTGATACTCAGTGATAACGGCGGCAGAAGCCTGTATTTTGAGCACCTGTTTCCCGGTGAGGACGGTTACAGCCGCAGCGAGTCACTGTGGCTGGTGCGCGGCGGCGTGGCGAAACTGGATGAAGGTCACCGGCTGGCCGCACTCTGGCAGGCGCTGCCGGAAGAACTCCGCTTAAGTCCGCATCGTTATCTGGCGACAAACAGTCCGCAGGGGCCGTGGTGGCTGCTCGGCTGGTGTGAGCGGGTGCCGGAAGCGGATGAGGTGCTGCCTGCGCCGCTGCCGCCGTACCGGGTACCATTACGACAGTCAGCACCGGCTGGTGCACTACACGCGGACACAATATGCAGAGCCGCTGGTCGAAAGTCGCTATCTTTACGACCCGCTGGGCCGCAGGGTGGCAAAACGGGTATGGCGGCGTGAACGGGACCTGACGGGCTGGATGTCGCTGTCACGGAAACCGCAAGTGACCTGGTACGGCTGGGACGGCGACCGGCTGACCACAATACAGAACGACAGAACCCGCATCCAGACGATTT
>NZ_SJWV01000013.1:0-48104 GCF_004352695.1 Escherichia sp. KCJ4928 | reverse complement strand
GTATGTTATGTGGTGTCTGTTAATTATCCTAAAGGGGTATCTTAGGAATTTACTTTATTTTTCATCCCCATCACTCTTGATCGTTATCAATTCCCACGCTGTTTCAGAGCGTTACCTTGCCCTTAAACATTAGCAATGTCGATTTATCAGAGGGCCGACAGGCTCCCACAGGAGAAAACCGATGAGTAAATTCCTGGACCGGTTTCGCTACTTCAAACAGAAGGGTGAAACCTTTGCCGATGGGCATGGCCAGCTTCTCAATACCAACCGTGACTGGGAGGATGGATATCGCCAGCGTTGGCAGCATGACAAAATCGTCCGCTCTACCCACGGGGTAAACTGCACCGGCTCCTGCAGCTGGAAAATCTACGTCAAAAACGGTCTGGTCACCTGGGAAACCCAGCAGACTGACTATCCGCGTACCCGTCCGGATCTGCCAAACCATGAACCTCGCGGCTGCCCGCGCGGTGCCAGCTACTCCTGGTATCTTTACAGTGCCAACCGCCTGAAATACCCGATGATGCGCAAACGCCTGATGAAAATGTGGCGTGAAGCGAAGGCGCTGCATAGCGATCCGGTTGAGGCATGGGCTTCTATCATTGAAGACGCCGATAAAGCGAAAAGCTTTAAGCAGGCGCGTGGACGCGGTGGATTTGTTCGTTCTTCCTGGCAGGAGGTGAACGAACTGATCGCCGCATCTAACGTTTACACCATCAAAAACTACGGCCCGGACCGTGTTGCTGGTTTCTCGCCAATTCCGGCAATGTCGATGGTTTCTTACGCATCGGGTGCACGCTATCTCTCGCTGATTGGCGGTACTTGCTTAAGCTTCTACGACTGGTACTGCGACTTGCCTCCTGCGTCTCCGCAAACCTGGGGCGAGCAAACTGACGTACCGGAATCTGCTGACTGGTACAACTCCAGCTACATCATCGCCTGGGGGTCAAACGTGCCGCAGACGCGTACCCCGGATGCTCACTTCTTTACTGAAGTGCGTTACAAAGGGACCAAAACTGTTGCCGTCACACCAGACTACGCTGAAATCGCCAAACTGTGCGATCTGTGGCTGGCACCGAAACAGGGCACCGATGCGGCAATGGCGCTGGCGATGGGCCACGTAATGCTGCGTGAATTCCACCTCGACAACCCAAGCCAGTATTTCACCGACTATGTGCGTCGCTACACCGACATGCCGATGCTGGTGATGCTGGAAGAACGCGACGGTTACTACGCTGCAGGTCGTATGCTGCGCGCTGCTGATCTGGTTGATGCGCTGGGCCAGGAAAACAATCCGGAATGGAAAACTGTCGCCTTTAATACCAATGGCGAAATGGTTGCGCCGAACGGTTCTATTGGCTTCCGCTGGGGCGAGAAGGGCAAATGGAATCTTGAACAGCGCGACGGCAAAACTGGCGAAGAAACCGAGCTGCAACTGAGCCTGCTGGGTAGCCAGGATGAGATCGCTGAGGTAGGCTTCCCGTACTTTGGTGGCGACGGCACGGAACACTTCAACAAAGTGGAACTGGAAAACGTGCTGCTGCACAAACTGCCGGTGAAACGCCTGCAACTGGCTGATGGCAGCACCGCCCTGGTGACCACCGTTTATGATCTGACGCTGGCAAACTACGGTCTGGAACGTGGCCTGAACGACGTTAACTGTGCAACCAGCTATGACGATGTGAAAGCTTATACCCCGGCCTGGGCCGAGCAGATTACCGGCGTTTCTCGCAGCCAGATTATTCGCATCGCCCGTGAATTTGCCGATAACGCTGATAAAACGCACGGTCGTTCGATGATTATCGTCGGTGCGGGGCTGAACCACTGGTATCACCTCGATATGAACTATCGTGGTCTGATCAACATGCTGATTTTCTGCGGCTGTGTCGGTCAGAGCGGGGGCGGCTGGGCGCACTATGTAGGTCAGGAAAAACTGCGTCCGCAAACCGGCTGGCAGCCGCTGGCGTTTGCCCTTGACTGGCAGCGTCCGGCGCGTCACATGAACAGCACTTCTTATTTCTATAACCACTCCAGCCAGTGGCGTTATGAAACCGTCACGGCGGAAGAGTTGCTGTCACCGATGGCGGACAAATCCCGCTATACCGGACACTTGATCGACTTTAACGTCCGTGCGGAACGCATGGGCTGGCTGCCGTCTGCACCGCAGTTAGGCACTAACCCGCTGACTATCGCTGGCGAAGCGGAAAAAGCCGGGATGAATCCGGTGGACTATACGGTGAAATCCCTGAAAGAGGGTTCCATCCGTTTTGCGGCAGAACAACCAGAAAACGGTAAAAACCACCCGCGCAACCTGTTCATCTGGCGTTCTAACCTGCTCGGTTCTTCCGGTAAAGGTCATGAGTTTATGCTCAAGTACCTGCTGGGGACGGAGCACGGTATCCAGGGTAAAGATCTGGGGCAACAGGGCGGCGTGAAGCCGGAAGAAGTGGACTGGCAGGACAATGGTCTGGAAGGCAAGCTGGATCTGGTGGTTACGCTGGACTTCCGTCTGTCGAGCACCTGTCTCTATTCCGACATCATTTTGCCGACGGCGACCTGGTACGAAAAAGACGACATGAATACTTCGGATATGCATCCGTTTATTCACCCGCTGTCTGCGGCGGTCGATCCGGCCTGGGAAGCGAAAAGCGACTGGGAAATCTACAAAGCCATCGCGAAGAAATTCTCCGAAGTGTGCGTCGGCCATCTGGGTAAAGAAACCGACATCGTCACGCTGCCTATCCAGCACGACTCTGCCGCTGAACTGGCGCAGCCGCTGGATGTGAAAGACTGGAAAAAAGGCGAGTGCGACCTGATCCCTGGTAAAACCGCGCCACACATTATGGTCGTAGAGCGCGATTATCCGGCGACTTACGAACGCTTTACCTCTATCGGCCCGCTGATGGAGAAAATCGGTAATGGCGGTAAAGGGATTGCCTGGAACACCCAGAGCGAGATGGATCTGCTGCGTAAGCTCAACTACACCAAAGCGGAAGGTCCGGCGAAAGGCCAGCCGATGCTGAACACCGCAATTGATGCGGCAGAGATGATCCTGACGCTGGCACCGGAAACCAACGGTCAGGTAGCCGTGAAAGCCTGGGCTGCCCTGAGCGAGTTTACCGGTCGTGACCATACGCATCTGGCGCTGAATAAAGAAGACGAGAAGATTCGCTTCCGCGATATTCAGGCACAGCCGCGCAAAATCATCTCCAGCCCGACCTGGTCTGGCCTTGAAGATGAACACGTTTCTTACAACGCCGGTTACACCAACGTTCACGAGCTGATCCCGTGGCGTACGCTCTCTGGCCGTCAGCAGCTGTATCAGGATCACCAATGGATGCGTGATTTCGGTGAAAGCCTGCTGGTTTATCGTCCGCCGATCGACACCCGTTCGGTGAAAGAAGTGATGGGCCAGAAATCCAATGGCAACCCGGAAAAAGCGCTCAACTTCCTGACGCCGCACCAGAAGTGGGGTATCCACTCCACCTACAGCGACAACCTGCTGATGCTGACTTTAGGTCGCGGTGGTCCGGTGGTCTGGTTGAGTGAAGCCGATGCCAAAGATCTGGGTATCGCCGATAACGACTGGATTGAAGTCTTCAACAGCAACGGTACTCTGACTGCCCGTGCGGTTGTCAGCCAGCGTGTTCCGGCAGGGATGACCATGATGTACCACGCGCAGGAACGTATCGTTAACCTGCCTGGTTCGGAAATTACCCAACAGCGTGGTGGTATCCATAACTCGGTCACCCGTATCACGCCGAAACCGACGCATATGATCGGCGGCTATGCCCATCTGGCATACGGCTTTAACTACTACGGCACCGTAGGTTCTAACCGCGATGAGTTTGTTGTAGTGCGTAAGATGAAGAACATTGACTGGTTAGATGGCGAAGGCAATGACCAGGTACAGGAGAGCGTAAAATGAAAATTCGTTCACAAGTCGGCATGGTGCTGAATCTCGATAAGTGCATCGGCTGTCACACCTGTTCAGTTACCTGTAAAAACGTCTGGACCAGCCGTGAAGGCGTGGAATACGCGTGGTTCAACAACGTGGAAACCAAGCCGGGTCAGGGCTTCCCGACTGACTGGGAAAACCAGGAAAAATACAAAGGCGGCTGGATCCGTAAAATCAACGGCAAACTGCAGCCGCGCATGGGTAACCGTGCCATGTTGCTGGGTAAAATCTTCGCTAACCCGCATCTGCCGGGGATCGACGATTATTACGAGCCGTTCGATTTTGACTATCAGAACCTGCATACCGCGCCGGAAGGCAGCAAATCGCAGCCGATTGCCCGTCCGCGTTCGCTGATTAGCGGGGAACGGATGGCGAAAATCGAAAAAGGGCCGAACTGGGAAGATGACCTGGGTGGTGAGTTTGACAAACTGGCGAAAGACAAGAACTTCGACAACATCCAGAAGGCGATGTATAGCCAGTTCGAAAACACCTTTATGATGTATTTGCCGCGCCTGTGCGAACACTGCCTGAACCCGGCATGTGTGGCGACCTGCCCGAGCGGTGCGATTTACAAGCGTGAAGAAGATGGCATCGTCCTGATCGACCAGGATAAATGCCGTGGCTGGCGTATGTGCATCACCGGATGCCCGTACAAAAAAATCTACTTCAACTGGAAGAGCGGTAAGTCTGAGAAGTGCATCTTCTGCTATCCGCGTATTGAAGCGGGTCAGCCGACCGTGTGCTCAGAAACCTGTGTCGGTCGTATCCGTTATCTTGGCGTGCTGCTGTACGATGCCGACGCGATTGAACGTGCAGCCAGCACCGAGAACGAGAAAGATCTTTACCAGCGTCAGCTGGAGGTGTTCCTCGATCCGAACGATCCGAAAGTCATCGAGCAGGCGATTAAAGACGGTATTCCACTGAGCGTTATTGAAGCCGCACAGCAGTCGCCGGTTTATAAAATGGCAATGGAATGGAAACTGGCGCTGCCGCTGCATCCAGAATATCGCACACTGCCGATGGTCTGGTACGTGCCGCCTCTGTCTCCGATTCAGTCTGCAGCAGACGCGGGTGAGCTGGGTAGCAACGGCATTCTGCCAGACGTCGAAAGCTTGCGTATTCCGGTACAGTATCTGGCGAATCTGCTGACCGCCGGTGATACCAAACCGGTACTGCGCGCACTGAAACGTATGCTGGCGATGCGTCATTACAAACGTGCTGAAACCGTTGACGGTAAAGTTGATACCCGTGCGCTGGAAGAGGTCGGTCTGACCGAAGCCCAGGCACAGGAGATGTACCGTTATCTGGCGATTGCTAACTACGAAGATCGCTTTGTGGTGCCGAGTAGTCATCGTGAACTGGCACGGGAAGCCTTCCCGGAGAAAAATGGCTGCGGCTTTACCTTTGGTGATGGCTGCCACGGTTCAGATACCAAATTCAATCTGTTCAACAGCCGTCGTATCGATGCCATCGATGTGACCAGCAAAACGGAGCCGCATCCATGATCGAACTCGTGATTGTATCGCGTCTCCTTGAATATCCGGATGCTGCCTTATGGCAGCATCAACAAGAGATGTTTGAGGCGATTGCTGCGTCGAAAAATCTGTCGAAAGAAGATGCCCATGCGCTGGGCATTTTCCTGCGCGATTTAACGGCGATGGATCCGCTCGATGCCCAGGCCCAGTACAGCGAACTGTTCGACCGTGGCCGCGCCACGTCACTGTTGCTATTTGAACATGTTCACGGTGAATCCCGTGACCGCGGCCAGGCGATGGTGGACCTGCTGGCGCAGTACGAGCAGCACGGCTTGCAGTTAAACAGCCGCGAATTACCGGACCATCTGCCGCTGTATCTGGAGTACCTGTCGCAGCTGCCGCAAAGCGAAGCCGTGGAAGGTTTGAAAGATATCGCGCCGATTCTGGCATTGCTGAGCGCGCGTCTGCAACAGCGTGAAAGCCGTTATGCCGTGATGTTTGATCTGCTGCTGAAATTGGCCAATACCGCTATCGACAGCGACAAAGTGGCGGAAAAAATTGCCGACGAAGCGCGCGATGATACGCCGCAGGCGCTGGATGCTGTCTGGGAAGAAGAGCAGGTTAAATTCTTTGCTGACAAAGGCTGCGGTGATTCAGCAATCACTGCTCATCAGCGTCGCTTTGCCGGTGCCGTCGCGCCGCAATATCTGAATATCACCACCGGAGGACAGCACTAATGCAATTCCTGAATATGTTCTTCTTTGATATCTACCCGTACATAGCCGGGGCGGTCTTCCTGATTGGTAGCTGGCTGCGTTATGACTACGGGCAGTACACCTGGCGCGCGGCGTCCAGCCAGATGCTGGATCGCAAAGGGATGAACCTGGCGTCGAACCTGTTCCATATCGGTATTCTGGGGATTTTTGTTGGTCACTTCTTCGGTATGCTGACGCCGCACTGGATGTATGAAGCCTGGCTGCCGATTGAAGTGAAACAGAAAATGGCGATGTTTGCTGGTGGTGCCAGCGGCGTGCTGTGTCTGATTGGCGGCGTGCTGTTGCTGAAGCGTCGTCTGTTCAGCCCACGCGTGCGTGCAACCACTACCGGAGCGGATATCCTGATCCTGTCGCTGCTCGTTATCCAGTGCGCGCTGGGCCTGTTGACCATTCCGTTCTCCGCTCAGCATATGGACGGTAGCGAGATGATGAAACTGGTTGGCTGGGCGCAGTCGGTGGTGACCTTCCACGGTGGCGCTTCTCAACACCTCGATGGTGTGGCGTTTATCTTCCGTCTGCACCTGGTGCTGGGGATGACGTTATTCCTGCTGTTCCCGTTCTCGCGTCTGGTACACATCTGGAGCGTACCGGTGGAGTATCTGACACGTAAGTACCAGCTGGTGCGCGCTCGTCACTAAGCGAATTTTAGTTCACATAGACCCTGCTTCGGCGGGGTTTTTTTATGGGCACGGTGCGGGGTGAGTTGTCGGATGCGCTTCGCTTATCCGACCTACAGGGGAGGATATTGTAGGCCCGGTAAACGTGGTGCCATCGGGCAAAATTAGCTCGGAGTAACAGGTTTTGATTATTTAAGGAAGCGATGGTGGTGGGGGAAGGATTACTCAGCGCTGCGCGCTTCGCCCTTCGGGTCGTTGCCTGCGGCAACGCTCTCTCGCTGGCGCTCAAGTCGAACCTTGGTCGAAGCTTCTCATCCTTCCCCGCTTGGGCAGAATATTTAATTGCGGATTCGTTTGAGAGTTTACGGACTTTTGAAAAGTGATGGTGGTGGGGGAAGGATTACTCAACGCTGCGCGCTTCGCCCTTCGGGTCGTTGCCTGCGGCAACGCTCTCTCGCTGGCGCTCGAGTCGAACCTTGGTCGAGGCTTCTCATCCTTCCCCGCATGGGCAGAATATTTAATCGCGGATTCGTTTGAGAGTTCACGGACTTTTGAAAGTGATGGTGGTGGGGGAAGGATTCGAACCTTCGAAGTCGATGACGGCAGATTTACAGTCTGCTCCCTTTGGCCGCTCGGGAACCCCACCAGGGGTAATTCAAATTTTGAGGTAATACTTGAGATGGTGGTGGGGGAAGGATTCGAACCTTCGAAGTCGATGACGGCAGATTTACAGTCTGCTCCCTTTGGCCGCTCGGGAACCCCACCACGGGGTAATGCTTTTTACTGGCCTGCTCCCTTATCGGGAAGCGGGGCGCATCATATCAAATGACGCGCCGCTGTAAAGTGTTACGTTGAGAAAAATGAACTGGTTGCGTAATTTTCATCCGTAACGGATTAAAGGTAACCAGTTATTTTTGCTGGCGATTAAAGAATAATCGTCCGATTACCGTAAACAAAGACGCGCTGTGCCAGTACTTTGTATAGCGCACGACTTAAGACGTTTTTCTCGACGTCACGACCTGCGCGCATCATATCTTCAGCTGTGTAGGTATGATCGACATGAATAACGTCCTGCATGATGATTGGGCCTTCGTCCAGATTGTCATTCACATAGTGAGCGGTTGCGCCAATAATCTTCACACCACGTTCATAGGCCTGGTGATAAGGACGTGCGCCGATAAACGCAGGCAGGAATGAATGGTGAATATTGATGATTTTATTCGGGAAGCGTGCCACAAATTCCGGCGTTAATACCCGCATATACTTCGCCAGCACCACATAGTCAGGTTGATAAGCATCAATGGCGTCCGCCATCTTTTGATCGTGCTCGTTGCGGCTTAACCCTTCATGGCTTACCAGCTCAAACGGAATATCAAAACGCTCAACCAGAGAACGTAAAGTATCGTGGTTACCAATAACTGCCGCGATTTCGACATCCAGGCCGCCGTAATTGGCTTTCATCAACAAATCGCCAAGGCAATGCGCTTCTTTAGTGACCAGAATCACTATCCGGCGACGACCGGCAGGATTCAGCTCACGCACGGAGCCTTCTGGCAATGCGCTATCGAGATCCGCCAGCAGGGTGGAATCATTAAAAATCCCTTCCAGTTCCGTGCGCATAAAAAAGCGCCCGGTACGGTGATCAACAAATTCATTGTTCTGTACGATATTTAACTCGTGCTTGTAGCAAATATTGGTAATACGTGCGATCAGACCTTTTTGGTCCGGACAAATAGTACGCAGAACTTTACGTTGGAGTGAATGCATTGCTGGAAAAACCTTGTTGAGAGTGTTTGCTAAACCGTACCGTCAACCATTATTGGCCGCAGCACTTTTTAAATTTTTTACCTGAACCACAAGGGCAGGGATCGTTGCGACCAAACTGCGGACGTGTACCGTCAATATAGTACCATTGACCGTTTTCTTTCAAAAATCGCGAACGTTCAATTATTGCACCTGTTTTACCACCTTCGGTAAATCGAGCAACAAAACTGACAAATCCGATATTGTCGGCGTCCTGCCAACAATGTTCAAATACGGTCAATCCCAACCATTCAGTATGCGCAAATCCGGCCATCAATTCGGCACGTAACGCCGCTGCTCCACAAGAGGGATGCCAGGTCTTTATTAAATAATCTGCGTCTTGCATCACAAAAGCGCA
This sequence comes from Escherichia sp. KCJ4928, assembly GCF_004352695.1. Lineage (NCBI taxonomy): Bacteria > Pseudomonadati > Pseudomonadota > Gammaproteobacteria > Enterobacterales > Enterobacteriaceae > Escherichia > Escherichia sp. KCJ4928. The sequence continues at coordinate 39,120 of NZ_SJWV01000013.1, read as the reverse complement.
GTAACGCGAACGCATGAGATGTTCTGGATCAGGTGCAACCTTTTCACCAGACACATAAGGGTGGCAACATAGGCTATACTCGACAGCACTACCACAGGGACAAAGCTGAGACACAAATAATCTCCCTGGAAACAATAACGGCGTATTAACCGCCTGAGTAGCACTATGTTAACCGAGCAGTAGCGATGTGGCTACGATTGCATTCCAGGGGAATCTTGCGGGAATAATGAGAAAGATAAAAATAGGGCTGGCGCTGGGATCTGGCGCGGCGAGAGGTTGGTCGCATATTGGCGTTATTAATGCGCTAAAAAAAGTGGGTATTGAAATTGATATCGTTGCAGGATGTTCAATTGGTTCGCTGGTGGGCGCGGCCTATGCATGCGATCGATTATCTGCGCTGGAAGATTGGGTAACCTCTTTCAGTTATTGGGACGTTTTACGCCTGATGGATCTCTCCTGGCAGCGCGGTGGGTTACTGCGCGGCGAGCGTGTCTTCAATCAATACCGCGAAATAATGCCGGAAACAGAGATCGAAAATTGTTCCCGTCGCTTTGCGGCTGTTGCCACCAATTTAAGTACGGGACGTGAATTATGGTTTACTGAAGGCGATCTCCATCTTGCTATTCGCGCATCATGCAGTATTCCAGGACTCATGGCACCTGTTGCACATAACGGCTACTGGCTGGTTGATGGAGCAGTCGTTAACCCAATTCCTATTTCCCTCACGCGTGCATTGGGGGCTGATATTGTGATAGCGGTTGACCTGCAGCACGATGCTCATTTGATGCAACAAGATTTGCTCTCCTTTAATGTCAGTGAAGAAAATAGCGAGAATGGTGATTCTCTGCCGTGGCATGCGCGTCTGAAAGAAAGGTTAGGCAGCATAACGACACGTCGGGCGGTGACAGCGCCAACGGCAACAGAGATTATGACCACTTCTATCCAGGTGCTGGAGAACCGCCTTAAAAGGAACCGCATGGCAGGTGATCCGCCCGATATTCTGATTCAACCTGTTTGCCCGCAAATATCTACGCTTGATTTCCATCGCGCGCACGCTGCCATTGCGGCCGGACAGCTGGCAGTGGAAAGGAAAATGGACGAACTTTTGCCGTTGGTACGCACCAACATTTGACCAGAATTTTTATCTACACTTAAGTTAATTCTGACAGGCGCAGGTGGCAATAGCATGCCACTATTGAGTAAAGCCAGTCAGGGGAGAGAACATGACGCAGCCATTGGTCGGAAAACAGATTCTCATTGTTGAAGATGAGCAGGTATTTCGCTCGCTTCTGGATTCATGGTTTTCCTCATTGGGAGCGACAACGGTACTGGCGGCTGATGGGGTGGATGCCCTTGAGTTGCTGGGAGGTTTCACTCCAGACCTGATGATATGTGATATCGCGATGCCACGAATGAACGGGCTTAAACTGCTGGAGCATATACGTAACAGAGGCGACCAGACCCCAGTTCTGGTGATATCTGCCACTGAAAATATGGCAGATATTGCCAAAGCGTTACGTCTGGGCGTTGAAGATGTTTTGCTGAAACCAGTTAAAGATCTGAATCGCTTGCGCGAGATGGTTTTTGCCTGTCTCTATCCCAGCATGTTTAATTCGCGCGTTGAGGAAGAGGAAAGGCTTTTTCGCGACTGGGATGCAATGGTTGATAACCCTGCCGCAGCGGCGAAATTATTACAGGAACTACAACCGCCGGTTCAGCAGGTGATTTCCCATTGCCGGGTTAATTATCGTCAATTGGTTGCCGCGGACAAACCCGGCCTGGTGCTTGATATTGCCGCACTTTCGGAAAACGATCTGGCATTTTATTGCCTTGATGTCACCCGAGCTGGACATAATGGCGTACTTGCTGCCTTGTTATTACGCGCATTGTTTAACGGATTATTACAGGAACAGCTTGCACACCAAAATCAACGGTTGCCAGAGTTGGGCGCGTTATTGAAGCAGGTAAACCATTTACTTCGTCAGGCCAACCTGCCGGGGCAGTTTCCGCTATTAGTTGGCTATTATCATCGCGAACTGAAAAATCTCATTCTGGTTTCTGCGGGTCTGAATGCGACGTTAAATACCGGCGAACACCAGGTGCAAATCAGTAATGGTGTTCCGTTAGGCACTTTAGGTAACGCTTATTTGAATCAATTGAGCCAGCGATGCGATGCCTGGCAATGCCAAATATGGGGAACCGGTGGTCGACTGCGCTTGATGTTGTCTGCAGAATGAGCAAACGATAACGCGGGCTAAATTTGCATTACCTGCTAATGTCGGCTGGTGGTACTATCGTCGCCATTCGTATAAGTAATTGTCTTAATTATGCTAACTCGCCTCCTTTTCAGAACTTAGCCCCTTCGGGGTGCTGATATACTGGGATGCGATACAGAAATATGAACACGTTCAAAACACGAACAGTCCAGGAGAATTTAAATGGCTGCCATTAATACGAAAGTCAAAAAAGCCGTTATCCCCGTTGCGGGATTAGGAACCAGGATGTTGCCGGCGACGAAAGCCATCCCGAAAGAGATGCTGCCACTTGTCGATAAGCCATTAATTCAATACGTCGTGAATGAATGTATTGCGGCTGGCATTACTGAAATTGTGCTGGTTACACACTCATCTAAAAACTCTATTGAAAACCACTTTGATACCAGTTTTGAACTGGAAGCAATGCTGGAAAAACGTGTAAAACGTCAACTGCTTGATGAAGTGCAGTCTATTTGTCCACCGCACGTGACTATTATGCAAGTTCGTCAGGGTCTGGCGAAAGGCCTGGGACACGCGGTATTGTGTGCTCACCCGGTAGTGGGTGATGAACCGGTAGCTGTTATTTTGCCTGATGTTATTCTGGATGAATATGAATCCGATTTGTCACAGGATAACCTGGCAGAGATGATCCGCCGCTTTGATGAAACGGGTCATAGCCAGATCATGGTTGAACCGGTTGCTGATGTGACCGCATATGGCGTTGTGGATTGCAAAGGCGTTGAATTAGCGCCTGGTGAAAGCGTACCGATGGTTGGTGTGGTAGAAAAACCGAAAGCGGATGTTGCGCCGTCTAATCTCGCTATTGTGGGTCGTTACGTACTTAGCGCGGATATTTGGCCGTTGCTGGCAAAAACCCCTCCGGGAGCTGGTGATGAAATTCAGCTCACCGACGCAATTGATATGCTGATCGAAAAAGAAACGGTGGAAGCCTATCATATGAAAGGGAAGAGCCATGACTGCGGTAATAAATTAGGTTACATGCAGGCCTTCGTTGAATACGGTATTCGTCATAACACCCTTGGCACGGAATTTAAAGCCTGGCTTGAAGAAGAGATGGGCATTAAGAAGTAACATCCGTATCGGTGTTATCCACGAAACGGCGTTGAGCAATCGACGCCGTTTTTTTATAGCTTATTCTTATTAAATTGTCTTAAACCGGACAATAAAAAATCCCGCCGCTGGCGGGATTTTAAGCAAGTGCAATCTACAAAAGATTATTGCTTGATCAGGAAATCGTCGAGGGATTTACCTTGCTCATCCATTGCTTTTTTGATTACAGCTGGAGTACGGCCTTGGCCAGTCCAGGTTTTAGTTTCGCCGTTTTCGTCAACGTAGCTATATTTTGCCGGACGCTGAGCACGTTTAGCTTTGGTGCCAGATTTAACGGCAGCAAGGCTATTCAGCAGTTCGTTCGGGTCAATACCGTCAGCGATCAGCATTTCGCGATATTGCTGCAGTTTACGAGTGCGCTCTTCAACTTCAGCAGCAGCCGCGCTTTCTTCTTCGCGACGTTCGTTAACAACAACTTCTAATTTTTCCAGCATTTCTTCCAGCGTTTCAAGTGTACATTCTCTTGCCTGCGCACGAAGAGTACGGATGTTGTTCAGAATTTTAAGTGCTTCGCTCATTGTAGTAATCTCAAACTTATATTGGGGTGGTTTGTTGAGGTAATAATAGAGCCTTAAATTCAGTTGTGCAATAGCCAGGAATGTAAGGAATTCAAAATTGTTCTTTATTTTGTGCCGCCAATAAATATCTTTTCATAAAATTAGCCAGAAAAGACGCGGCATATAGCCCTATTTACACCGATGATTTCGCAGCACGTGAGGTTAAAACTTCCTGATTCATGTCACATTTTATGGGGAGATTATCGTAGGCTGACGACCTTTCAGTCTTCTGTATTAGTTGTGTTTACGAGAATTCCCTATTAAGCGAATGATGAAAAGTAGAACAGTCGCAATAAGAGCATGGACTTAGTATTGCACTATCTCCTGGAGGTCAACAGAGGGCTATTACTTGCGCAACAGGTTAAAGATTGTGAATAGTTACCAGCAGTCATTTACCCGCTTATAACAAGCGAGGCAGTTGTAATGATAGCTCAGAAGGATTATGCAAGGCTTCGTAAGGGAGAACGCATATACCCACTTCTGTGCATACTGTTGAGCTGAAAAACTGACGAATTATGATAAACTCCAGCCAACTTTATTTCATATCATTGAGGGCCTGTGGCTGATGGCACAGCTATATTTCTACTATTCCGCAATGAATGCGGGTAAGTCTACAGCATTGTTGCAATCTTCATACAATTACCAGGAACGCGGCATGCGCACTGTCGTATATACGGCAGAAATTGATGATCGCTTTGGTGCCGGGAAAGTCAGTTCGCGTATAGGTTTGTCATCGCCTGCAAAATTATTTAACCAAAATTCATCATTATTTGATGAGATTCGTGCGGAACATGAACAGCAGGCAATTCATTGCGTACTGGTTGATGAATGCCAGTTTTTAACCAGACAACAAGTATATGAATTATCGGAGGTTGTCGATCAACTCGATATACCCGTACTTTGTTATGGTTTACGTACCGATTTTCGAGGTGAATTATTTATTGGCAGCCAATACTTACTGGCATGGTCCGACAAACTGGTTGAATTAAAAACCATCTGTTTTTGTGGCCGTAAAGCAAGCATGGTGCTGCGTCTTGATCAAGCAGGCAGACCTTATAACGAAGGTGAGCAGGTGGTAATTGGTGGTAATGAACGATACGTTTCTGTATGCCGTAAACACTATAAAGAGGCGTTACAAGTCGGCTCATTAACGGCTATTCAGGAAAGGCATCGCCACGATTAATAAGAATTTCTTTACTGACAGGGTGAGCAGGGCACTTTTATCCTGTCAGTTCGTTTTACGCACTTCTTCCGGGCTATATACCCTTCTCGGCAGTTTTTTAACGCCGCTATACGCCTCACAGGGCTCTTAAGCACCGACGTTGACTTGTGACCTGTAAAGTACAATATCCCTGTGTTTAGGCGTTATACATCGTCGCAAATATGATGAAGGCTAATGCTGTCGGTTTATGGAAAAGTTGCTTTGGGTAAACAAAAAAACGGCCCCAGAAGGGGCCGTTTATATTGCCAGACAGCGCTACTGATTAAGCGGATTTTTTCGCTTTTTTCTCAGCTTTAGCCGGAGCGGCTTCTTTTTTCGCTGCAGTTTCACCTTCTACATAATCACGACCGTAGTAGGTATCCAGCAGGATCTGTTTCAGCTCGGAGATCAGCGGGTAACGCGGGTTAGCGCCGGTGCACTGGTCATCGAACGCATCTTCAGACAGTTTATCCACGTTCGCCAGGAAGTCTGCTTCCTGAACGCCAGCTTCACGGATAGATTTCGGAATACCCAGTTCAGCTTTCAGCGTTTCCAGCCATGCCAGCAGTTTCTCGATCTTAGCAGCAGTACGGTCGCCCGGTGCGCTCAGACCCAGGTGGTCGGCAATTTCAGCATAACGACGGCGAGCCTGCGGACGGTCATACTGGCTGAATGCAGTCTGCTTGGTCGGGTTGTCGTTCGCATTGTAGCGAATAACGTTACAAATCAGCAGGGCGTTTGCCAGACCGTGCGGAATATGGAACTGGGAACCCAGTTTGTGCGCCATTGAGTGACATACACCCAGGAAGGCGTTCGCAAACGCGATACCCGCGATAGTCGCTGCACTGTGAACACGTTCACGCGCTACCGGATTTTTAGACCCTTCGTGGTAGGACGCTGGCAGATATTCTTTCAGCAGTTTCAGTGCCTGCAGAGCCTGACCATCAGAGAACTCAGATGCCAGTACAGAAACATAAGCTTCCATGGCGTGAGTTACTGCGTCCAGACCACCGAAAGCACACAGGGACTTCGGCATGTCCATAACCAGGTTGGCGTCGACAATCGCCATATCCGGAGTCAGCGCATAGTCTGCCAGCGGATATTTCTGACCAGTAGCGTCGTCAGTTACAACCGCAAACGGAGTGACTTCAGAACCTGTACCAGAAGTGGTGGTGACAGCGATCATTTTCGCTTTCACGCCCATTTTCGGGAACTTGTAGATACGTTTACGGATATCCATAAAGCGCAGCGCCAGCTCTTCGAAGTGAGTTTCCGGATGTTCGTACATAACCCACATGATCTTCGCGGCGTCCATCGGGGAACCACCACCCAGCGCGATAATCACGTCTGGTTTGAAGGAGTTTGCCAGTTCTGCACCTTTACGAACGATGCTCAGGGTCGGGTCCGCTTCTACTTCGAAGAAGACTTCAGTTTCAACGCCTGCTGCTTTCAGTACGGAAGTGATCTGATCAGCATAACCATTGTTGAACAGGAAGCGGTCAGTCACGATGAGCGCACGTTTGTGGCCATCAGTAATCACTTCATCCAGCGCGATTGGCAGGGAGCCACGGCGGAAGTAGATAGATTTCGGAAGTTTGTGCCACAACATGTTTTCAGCTCGCTTAGCAACGGTTTTCTTGTTGATCAGGTGTTTCGGACCAACGTTTTCAGAGATGGAGTTACCACCCCAAGAACCACAACCCAGAGTCAGGGAAGGTGCGAGTTTGAAGTTATACAGGTCACCGATACCACCCTGAGACGCTGGGGTGTTAATCAGGATACGAGCCGTTTTCATTTTCTGACCGAAGTAAGAAACGCGAGCCGGTTGGTTATCCTGGTCAGTGTACAGGCAAGAGGTATGACCGATACCGCCCATAGCAACCAGTTTCTCTGCTTTTTCTACCGCGTCTTCGAAATCTTTAGCGCGGTACATTGCCAGAGTCGGGGACAGTTTTTCATGTGCGAACGGTTCGCTTTCATCAACAACGGTCACTTCACCGATCAGAATCTTGGTGTTTTCTGGTACAGAGAAGCCTGCCAGTTCAGCAATTTTATAGGCTGGCTGACCAACGATAGCCGCGTTCAGCGCACCGTTTTTCAGGATAACATCCTGAACAGCTTTCAGCTCTTTACCCTGCAACAGATAGCCGCCGTGGGTTGCAAAACGTTCACGTACAGCGTCATAAACAGAGTCAACAACAACAACAGACTGTTCAGAAGCACAGATTACGCCGTTGTCGAAGGTTTTGGACATCAGTACAGATGCAACTGCACGTTTAATATCAGCAGTTTCATCGATAACAACTGGAGTGTTGCCCGCGCCTACACCGATAGCTGGTTTACCGGAGCTGTATGCGGCTTTAACCATGCCCGGACCACCAGTCGCGAGGATCAGGTTGATGTCTGGGTGGTGCATCAGTGCGTTAGACAGTTCAACAGAAGGTTGATCGATCCAGCCGATCAGATCTTTCGGAGCACCGGCAGCGATAGCAGCCTGCAGAACGATATCAGCCGCTTTGTTGGTGGCATCTTTTGCACGCGGGTGCGGGGAGAAGATAATGGCGTTACGGGTCTTCAGACTGATCAGCGATTTGAAGATAGCAGTTGAAGTCGGGTTAGTGGTCGGAACGATACCGCAAATAATACCGATTGGTTCAGCGATAGTGATGGTACCAAAAGTGTCGTCTTCAGACAGAACACCACAGGTTTTTTCATCTTTATAGGCGTTGTAGATATATTCAGAAGCAAAGTGGTTTTTGATCACTTTATCTTCGACGATACCCATGCCGGATTCGGCAACGGCCATTTTCGCGAGTGGGATTCGAGCATCTGCAGCAGCCAGAGCGGCGGCGCGGAAGATTTTGTCTACTTGCTCTTGAGTGAAACTGGCATATTCACGCTGGGCTTTTTTTACACGCTCTACGAGTGCGTTAAGTTCAGCGACATTAGTAACAGCCATAATGCTCTCCTGATAATGTTAAACTTTTTTAGTAAATCATCTGCTCGAATACGAGAGTATAGTCAGTGCGGTGATGATTTGCTTAACCTATGAAAATCAAAAGCTTACTCGCGCTCACACTCACTGTGATTTACTAAAAGAGTTTAAACATTAGAGTTATTATCTCTAATGCGTCACTTCCAGGTGGCGTAAGCAAGATTACTCACTTCTGGGTACTGATTACGTGATCCAAATCAAATTTTTGCAAAGCTGACACCTTTCAGCATCGCTTTTCGCCATTATAGCTAACAGTTAATAAATTGTAGTATGATTTGGTGGCTACATTAGCATGTTTTGCACAACTAGATAACAATAACGAATGATAGCAATTTTAAGTAGTTAGGAGGTGAAAAATGCTGTCAAAAGGCGTATTGTCAGCGCGTCTTTTCAACCTTATTTATGGCTAACATTATCCGGCTTTTGCTTCGGAGCTAACCGTGATTCAGACCTTTTTTGATTTTCCCGTTTACTTCAAATTTTTCATCGGGTTATTTGCGCTGGTCAACCCGGTAGGGATTATTCCCGTCTTTATCAGCATGACCAGTTATCAGACAGCGGCAGCGCGAAACAAAACTAACCTTACAGCCAACCTGTCTGTGGCCATTATCTTGTGGATCTCGCTTTTTCTCGGCGACACGATTCTGCAACTTTTTGGTATATCAATTGATTCGTTCCGTATCGCCGGGGGCATCCTGGTGGTGACGATAGCGATGTCGATGATCAGCGGCAAGCTTGGCGAGGATAAACAGAACAAGCAAGAAAAATCAGAAACCGCGGTACGTGAAAGCATTGGTGTGGTGCCATTGGCGTTGCCGTTGATGGCGGGGCCAGGGGCGATCAGTTCTACCATCGTCTGGGGTACGCGTTATCACAGCATTAGCTATCTGTTTGGTTTCTTTGTGGCTATTGCATTGTTCGCTTTATGTTGCTGGGGATTGTTCCGCATGGCACCGTGGCTGGTACGGGTTTTACGCCAGACCGGCATCAACGTGATTACGCGTATTATGGGGCTATTGCTGATGGCATTGGGGATTGAATTTATCGTTACTGGTATTAAGGGGATTTTCCCCGGCCTGCTTAATTAATTCCTTTCAAATGAAACGGAGCTGCCATGCTCCGTTTACTTCGTCATTATTTTTACTTTGTTCCCGCGCAGTTATCAAAAGCAAAAGGAATAGGTAAAATATTCTTCTCAAATTACAGTTAGTTATAAGGATTTCCTTAACTGCTTCTCCTCACCATCATGTTATTTTCGCCACATCATAATCCTGGGCTTGCTGAAGAATAATTGAAATGATATTAGTAATTCCACTGCCTTTGGTAGAGGAAAGTGCTAAATAATAATCAATTGTTAAATTATTGTGCATTTCACTACTGGAACTGTAATCAGAAAAGATAGACATGCTTAGCCAATCTCTATTTGATTGAATTGAAATATGTTTGTTAAGGCATGGATGCAAGCTATAGATTCTGATACGGTCAATAAAAGAGAATTGCTTAACAATTTTGCAAAATGTATTGGCGAGTAAGAACCGCATTTGGTACTTTCCGGGCAACCGCCAGACGATTCTTTATTGGTAATGAGAATAATTAACAATTAAAGAGCGTCGCGAAAGAATAATGTGTCTCGACAGGGGAGACACAGTACGAATCGACATAAGGTGATCGTCTGAATCACCAGAATAAATAAAGTCGGTGATAGTAATACGTAACGATAAAGTAACCTGACAGCAGAAAGTCTCCGAGCCTGTGCAGGGTCCCAATCCGGGATTACACATGCTGGTTAATACCAGTAATTATAATGAGGGAGTCCAAAAAACAATGACCAACATCACCAAGAGAAGTTTAGTAGCAGCTGGCGTTCTGGCTGCGCTAATGGCAGGGAATGTCGCGCTGGCAGCTGATGTACCCGCAGGCGTCACACTGGCGGAAAAACAAACACTGGTACGTAACAATGGTTCAGAAGTTCAGTCATTAGATCCGCACAAAATTGAAGGTGTTCCGGAGTCTAATATCAGCCGAGACCTGTTTGAAGGCTTACTGGTCAGCGATCTTGACGGTCATCCAGCACCTGGCGTCGCTGAATCCTGGGATAATAAAGACGCGAAAGTCTGGACCTTCCATTTGCGTAAAGATGCGAAATGGTCTGATGGCACGCCAGTCACAGCACAAGACTTTGTGTATAGCTGGCAACGTTCTGTTGATCCGAACACTGCTTCTCCGTATGCCAGTTATCTGCAATATGGGCATATCGCCGGTATTGATGAAATTCTTGAAGGGAAAAAACCGATTACCGATCTCGGCGTGAAAGCTATTGATGATCACACATTAGAAGTCACCTTAAGTGAACCCGTTCCGTACTTCTATAAATTACTTGTTCACCCATCAACTTCACCGGTGCCAAAAGCCGCTATCGAGAAATTCGGCGAAAAATGGACCCAGCCTGGTAATATCGTCACCAACGGTGCCTATACCTTAAAAGATTGGGTCGTAAACGAACGAATCGTTCTTGAACGCAGCCCGACCTACTGGAACAACGCGAAAACCGTTATTAACCAGGTAACCTATTTGCCTATTGCTTCTGAAGTTACCGATGTCAACCGTTACCGTAGTGGTGAAATCGACATGACTTATAACAACATGCCGATCGAATTGTTCCAGAAGCTGAAAAAAGAGATCCCGGACGAAGTTCACGTTGATCCATACCTGTGCACTTACTATTACGAAATTAACAACCAGAAACCGCCATTCAACGATGTGCGTGTGCGTACCGCACTGAAACTAGGTATGGACCGCGATATCATTGTTAATAAAGTGAAAGCGCAGGGCGACATGCCCGCCTATGGTTACACTCCACCGTATACTGATGGCGCAAAATTGACTCAGCCGGAATGGTTTGGCTGGAGCCAGGAAAAACGTAACGAAGAAGCGAAAAAACTGCTGGCTGAAGCGGGTTATACCGCAGACAAACCGTTGACCATCAACCTGTTGTATAACACCTCCGATCTGCATAAAAAGCTGGCGATTGCTGCCTCTTCATTGTGGAAGAAAAACATTGGTGTAAACGTCAAACTGGTTAACCAGGAGTGGAAAACGTTCCTCGACACCCGTCACCAGGGTACTTTTGATGTGGCCCGTGCAGGCTGGTGTGCTGACTACAACGAACCAACTTCCTTCCTGAACACCATGCTTTCGAACAGCTCGATGAATACCGCGCATTATAAGAGCCCGGCCTTTGACAGCATTATGGCGGAAACGCTGAAAGTGACTGATGAGGCGCAGCGCACAGCTCTGTACACTAAAGCAGAACAACAGCTGGATAAGGATTCGGCCATTGTTCCTGTTTATTACTACGTGAATGCGCGTCTGGTGAAACCGTGGGTTGGTGGCTATACCGGCAAAGATCCGCTGGATAATACCTACACCCGGAATATGTACATTGTGAAGCACTAATGGCAATACGTGGGGCAGGAGTGTCCTGCTCCACGGTGTCTGATTTTTATCGCATTACAGAAGGCACAGGCCAGAAGGTAGGGCAATGTTAAAATTTATTCTACGTCGCTGTCTGGAAGCGATTCCGACGCTATTTATTCTTATTACTATTTCGTTCTTTATGATGCGCCTCGCGCCGGGAAGCCCTTTTACCGGCGAACGTACTTTACCGCCTGAAGTGATGGCCAATATCGAAGCGAAATATCATCTTAATGATCCGATCATGACACAGTATTTCAGCTACCTGAAACAACTGGCGCACGGTGATTTCGGTCCATCGTTTAAATATAAAGATTATTCGGTCAATGACCTGGTTGCATCCAGTTTTCCCGTTTCTGCCAAACTGGGAGCCGCAGCATTTTTCCTTGCGGTAATACTGGGTGTTAGTGCTGGCGTTATTGCCGCATTAAAACAAAACACCAAATGGGACTATACCGTGATGGGGCTGGCAATGACCGGGGTTGTTATCCCCAGTTTTGTGGTTGCGCCATTATTAGTCATGATATTTGCGATCATTTTGCATTGGCTGCCGGGCGGTGGCTGGAATGGTGGGGCTCTTAAATTCATGATATTGCCGATGGTGGCGTTGTCACTCGCTTATATCGCCAGTATTGCGCGTATTACCCGTGGCTCTATGATTGAAGTATTACACTCCAACTTTATTCGTACTGCCCGGGCGAAAGGGTTACCTATGCGGCGGATCATTTTACGCCACGCATTAAAACCTGCTCTGTTACCCGTGCTCTCCTATATGGGCCCCGCATTTGTCGGCATTATTACCGGTTCTATGGTCATCGAAACCATTTATGGTTTGCCGGGGATTGGGCAACTGTTCGTTAATGGCGCATTGAACCGTGACTATTCCTTAGTGTTAAGCCTGACCATCCTGGTTGGTGCTTTAACCATTTTGTTTAATGCCATTGTCGATGTGCTATATGCGGTTATCGACCCGAAAATCCGTTACTGATACTGGAGCTCGCGATGATGTTAAGTAAGAAAAACAGCGAGACGCTGGAAAATTTCAGTGAAAAGCTGGAGGTCGAAGGGCGCAGCTTGTGGCAGGACGCACGTCGACGTTTTATTCATAACCGTGCGGCGGTTGCCAGTCTGATAGTGCTGGTGCTGATCGCGTTATTTGTAATCCTGGCACCGATGCTTTCCCAGTTTGCCTATGACGATACTGACTGGGCGATGATGTCCAGCGCCCCGGATATGGAGTCCGGTCACTACTTTGGTACTGACTCATCCGGTCGCGACCTGCTTGTGCGCGTTGCGATTGGCGGGCGTATCTCACTCATGGTCGGTGTTGCTGCGGCACTGGTGGCTGTGGTCGTCGGGACACTTTATGGTTCGCTTTCCGGTTATCTGGGCGGTAAAGTGGATTCGGTAATGATGCGTCTGCTGGAAATCCTCAACTCCTTCCCATTCATGTTCTTCGTCATTTTGCTGGTGACCTTTTTCGGTCAAAACATCCTGCTGATTTTCGTGGCGATAGGCATGGTTTCCTGGCTGGATATGGCTCGTATTGTGCGTGGGCAAACCCTGAGTCTGAAGCGCAAAGAGTTTATTGAGGCGGCACAAGTTGGCGGTGTATCGACATCGGGCATTGTTATTCGCCACATTGTGCCGAATGTACTCGGTGTGGTGGTGGTCTACGCATCACTTCTGGTGCCCAGCATGATCCTCTTTGAATCTTTCCTTAGCTTCCTGGGGTTGGGTACGCAAGAGCCGTTAAGCAGCTGGGGTGCATTGCTGAGTGATGGCGCGAACTCGATGGAAGTCTCTCCATGGTTATTGTTGTTCCCAGCGGGATTCCTCGTGGTGACGCTGTTTTGTTTCAACTTTATCGGCGATGGCTTGCGTGATGCCCTCGACCCGAAAGATCGTTAAGGAGTGCAGCCATGAGCGTAATTGAAACTGCAACTGTGCCGCTCGCACAACAACAGGCTGACGCACTGCTGAACGTGAAAGATTTGCGTGTCACCTTTAGTACCCCGGACGGCGACGTCACGGCGGTCAATGATTTGAATTTTTCCCTACGTGCCGGAGAAACGCTGGGTATTGTAGGTGAGTCTGGTTCGGGTAAATCGCAAACTGCATTTGCGTTGATGGGCCTGTTGGCTGCCAACGGACGTATTGGCGGATCGGCAACCTTCAATGGGCGTGAAATCCTCAATTTGCCAGAGCATGAACTCAATAAACTGCGCGCTGAACAAATCTCAATGATTTTTCAGGACCCAATGACTTCGTTGAATCCCTATATGCGCGTCGGTGAGCAGTTAATGGAAGTGCTGATGCTGCATAAGAACATGAGCAAAGCTGAGGCGTTTGAAGAGTCGGTGCGGATGCTCGATGCGGTAAAAATGCCGGAAGCGCGTAAACGCATGAAAATGTACCCGCACGAATTTTCTGGCGGCATGCGTCAGCGAGTCATGATTGCGATGGCATTGCTATGTCGACCTAAGCTACTGATTGCGGATGAACCCACTACTGCGCTGGACGTCACCGTACAGGCGCAGATCATGACGCTATTAAATGAACTGAAGCGGGAATTTAATACCGCCATCATTATGATCACCCACGATCTTGGCGTGGTGGCGGGGATCTGTGACAAAGTGCTGGTAATGTACGCCGGGCGCACGATGGAATATGGTAATGCGCGCGATGTCTTTTATCAACCCGTTCATCCTTATTCTATCGGTTTGCTCAACGCGGTGCCGCGTCTTGATGCGGAAGGTGAAACAATGTTGACCATCCCGGGTAATCCGCCAAACTTGCTGCGATTACCGAAAGGTTGCCCGTTCCAGCCACGTTGTCCACATGCGATGGAAATTTGTAGTAGCGCACCGCCGCTGGAAGAGTTTACGCCTGGCCGTCTGCGTGCTTGCTTTAAACCGGTGGAGGAACTGTTATGAATGCTGTAACTGAAGGAAGAAAAGTCCTCCTTGAAATCGCCGATCTTAAAGTGCACTTTGAAATCAAAGATGGCAAACAGTGGTTCTGGCAACCGCCGAAAACGCTCAAAGCCGTCGATGGTGTCACTCTTCGCCTGTATGAAGGGGAAACATTAGGTGTGGTAGGGGAATCGGGATGCGGTAAGTCCACCTTTGCTCGCGCCATCATCGGTTTGGTCAAGGCGACCGACGGTCATGTTGCCTGGTTAGGTAAAGAGTTGCTGGGCATGAAGCCCGATGAATGGCGTGCCGTTCGCAGTGATATTCAGATGATTTTCCAGGATCCGTTGGCATCGCTAAACCCGCGTATGACCATCGGCGAGATCATCGCTGAACCACTGCGTACTTATCATCCGAAAATGTCACGCCAGGAAGTTCGCGAGCGCGTGAAGGCGATGATGCTGAAAGTCGGGTTATTGCCTAACCTGATTAACCGCTATCCGCATGAGTTCTCCGGTGGGCAGTGCCAGCGTATCGGGATTGCTCGTGCTCTTATTCTTGAACCGAAGCTGATTATCTGCGATGAGCCGGTTTCGGCGCTGGACGTGTCAATTCAGGCGCAGGTGGTCAACCTGCTCCAGCAGCTGCAACGTGAGATGGGATTGTCATTAATTTTTATCGCTCATGACCTGGCCGTGGTAAAACACATTTCCGATCGTGTGTTGGTGATGTATCTCGGCCATGCGGTAGAACTGGGGACCTATGATGAGGTCTACCACAATCCACTACATCCTTACACCAGGGCATTGATGTCGGCAGTCCCCATACCTGATCCGGATCTGGAGAAGAACAAAACCATCCAGTTACTGGAAGGGGAATTACCGTCGCCGATCAACCCGCCTTCCGGTTGTGTTTTCCGTACCCGTTGCCCGATTGCCGGTCCGGAGTGCGCCAAAACACGTCCTGTTCTGGAGGGGAGTTTCAGACACGCCGTTTCTTGCCTGAAAGTCGATCCGCTTTAAACACAATAAGGGCTGACAGTTGTCAGCCCTTTTTCACGCCGAAAGCGATTATTTATTCCCGCCAGATGATATGGCAAAGTTTGTGATCTTTTTCGCGGCATAACAGAATGCGGGCGAAAACATCGTTGATTTCACCATCTTCACTGTCCGCCAGACCAATCACCACTTCGGCAAAAAAGTCTGGGTTCAAATCGAAATCAACATGTTCCTGCCAGTCTTCCGCCGGATCGAATAACTCCGCGCCGCCGCGCTCTTCAAACTGAAGATTGAACAGCAGAACATCAGCTGGATCGAGATTGTCGGCAGCCAGTTCGAGAAAAATATCGTAGGCCTGCTCAAGCGTTTCATCTTCAGTCAGGCGATTGTTTAGATCCATATCCATAGTCACTACCTGTTTAACCTCTGTTGGCGACGTTTTACAGCAACGGACTGAAGAAGTAAAACAGTCGCTCGGCGACACGTTGCCATAATGGACGTTTTAGCCATAAACGGGCATCGAGCAGACGTGAACGCGAAATATAATCGTCCTGAACGGCGGCAAGGTCTGCACCAAAACCTTTATCGTCGATTGCCAGGGTAATCTCGAAATTCAGCCACAGACTACGCATATCAAGGTTAACGGTGCCAACCAGACTTAGTTCGCCATCGACCAGCACGCTCTTGGTATGCAGTAACCCGCCTTCAAACTGATAAATTTTAACCCCAGCAGCAAGAAGTTCCGTAAAGAATGCGCGACTGGCCCAGCCGACCAGCATCGAGTCATTTTTTCGCGGAAGGATAATACTGACATCCACCCCGCGCTGCGCCGCCGTGCAAATCGCATGAAGTAAATCATCGCTTGGCACAAAGTAGGGCGTGGTCATGATCAAATATTCACGCGCCGAATAAGCCGCAGTCAATAATGCCTGGTGAATGAGATCTTCCGGAAAGCCGGGGCCAGAAGCAATTGTGTGAATGGTGTGACCGCTGGCCTGTTCAAACGGCATAATATTGACATCTGGTGGTGGCGGCAGAATACGTTTTCCGGTTTCAATCTCCCAGTCGCAGGAATAAATAATCCCCATCGCGGTGGCGATGGGGCCTTCCATACGCGCCATCAGATCAATCCATTGCCCTACGCCCGCATCTTGTTTGAAGTAGCGAGGATCGACCATATTCATGCTGCCGGTGTACGCGATGTAATTATCGATCATGATCATCTTGCGATGTTGGCGCAGGTCCATACGGCGTAAAAACACACGCATCAGATTGACCTTTAAGGCTTCGACCACTTCAATACCGGCATTACGCATTAGCTCGGGCCACGGGCTGCGGAAAAAAGCCACACTCCCGGCGGAGTCGAGCATCAATCGGCAATGAATGCCGCGTCGCGCAGCGGCCATTAATGATTCAGCCACCTGGTCCGCCATGCCGCCGGGCTGCCAGATATAAAACACCATCTCAATATTATGGCGCGCGAGCTGGATGTCGCGGATTAACGCCTGCATCACATCATCTGACTCGGTCATCAGTTGTAGCTGATTCCCTTTGACCCCAGCGATCCCCTGACGACGCTCGCAAAGCTTGAATAATGGCGCAGCGACACTGCTATTTTCTTCGGCGAAGATATGCTTACAGGCTTTAAGGTCGTTAAGCCATTTTGCGGTGGAAGGCCACATCGCTCTGGCGCGCTCAGCGCGGCGTTTGCCTAAATGGAGCTCGCCAACGGCAAGATAGGCAATAATTCCGACTAACGGCAGAATGTAAATAATCAACAGCCAGGCCATCGCGGAGGGAACTGCGCGTCGTTTCATTAGAATGCGTAAAGTTACGCCTGCAATGAGCAACCAGTATCCCAGAATGGCCAACCAACTCACCAACGTATAAACGGTTGTCATAGATTAGAAATCCTTTTGAAAGCGCATTGTTATGAGTTTACGCATATGGATTCATCTGGCAAATAAAAACGCGGGAAAAGCACTGGTCAGCGTCGGGGGTGGGGGTATAATGACCATTCTGTTATTGCATAGAGTAGTTAACATGAAGCGGAGTAGAACGGAAGTGGGGCGCTGGCGCATGCAGCGTCAGGCTAGCCGACGTAAATCGCGTTGGCTTGAGGGGCAATCGCGCCGAAATATGCGTATCCACAGCATCAGGAAGTGCATTCTAAACAAACAGCGTAACTCGTTATTGTTTGCGATCTACAATATCTAAATGTACTGGGCACCATTGCGGTGCCCAATAAGTTTACTCTTCCGTCTTTAAACTCTATTTTTGCGCCGATTCTTTACTGTCAGCTTTCGTTTCTTGTTCATCGTTATCGCTGAAAATACCATGACCTGAGTTCAACAACATTGAAACGAGCATATCATTATTAATCTCTTCACCATTTAAAACTCGCGCCAGAATTTCGCTGCCAAACAGTTGCGGTGAGAGAATGATATCCGGATGTACCATCTTAATCTTATTCAGGTTTTTGCTATCACTGACGGCGAGAACTGTTTTGACATCACTGCTCATATCTTTTGCCGAGAGTACAACAAACGCGTTATCTGCATCGTTATCACTCAGCGCCAGAATGGCCCGACAACGATCGATTCCCGCTTTCTTTAATACTGAACTGTCATTACTGTCACCGGGGATAACATCAGCGTTATCGCCTAAGCGTTGCTCAAGTTGCTTGATATCATCTTCAGGCAAGTTGCTGATAACCGTTACGTTTTGTCCGCGTTGATTCAGTTGCAGGATCGTATTGATGGCGAGAATCGAATGTCCGCAAACAATAAAATGATCTTTACGATGCATTGTATGATTGTTTCCTTTTACAAGTTTGTTGAATCCCCCGCGGATAAGCGGACCAAAAATTGAGGTCATAGATGTGGCAAAAACGGTAATGCCGGAAATAATGACCGAAATAGTGAACAATCGTGCTGATTCAGAAACAGGGACAATATCGCCATAGCCGACGGTTGACATGGTTTCTATCGAAAAATAGAACGCGGTCATCAAACTTTCTATTCGCGGATTAAAACCTTCGCTTAAATAAAGCGCACCGTAGGTTGAGTAAAACAGTAATGTCGTGAAACTAATAAATGCAAAAATTGTCCCGGCTGCGGCGCTACTGTGGGAGAAGTCTTTGCGCAGTATCAGCAAAAACACCAGCGTAAAAATGCAAAATCCAATACTAAATTTCAGCCAGGGATAAAAATGCAGGGTGTAAATTAGCGCTATCAACAACAAAATGATACTGATTGCCCATGCGAGCTTTGCCCGGAACAGTAAGCCAATGGAGTTCAGGACAAGAAAGACGCCGAGCATAAATAGTGGGGCGTTTGCCAGCAAGGAGAGATCCAACTCTGAAAATGCTTTGATATGGAAAATATCAAGCAAATTGACCGACATACCATAGATTGTTTTAAAAATAAGCAATCCATTTAAAAAGACGGCCAGCGCGAGAATGTCGTGCCGTAGGGTCACCCATAAATTTGTTGCTGTTTGTTTGAATGTAGCCCAGTGACTCACTGATACCTCTGTAACCACAATTTTGTTTAATAATCTTAGCGTGCACATTTTCTGAACATACATGCAGCGCGTGAATGTGTTAAACAATAGTAGATGACTTTATCGGCAGTAATCAAAGGTTTTGAGCGAGCAACTCTGCGTCAGGAAAGGGCATTTTCCTGAATATGTTCACATCATATAAAGAAATACAGATAAAGTTATTATCTGCTTGTGGTGGTGAATGCACTGACCGGCTATAAGGAAAGGCCAAACAAGAACACGGTTGCAAAAACCGTGTCCTTAAATATTGAATCTCTATTCAGAACACTTTCTTAAATGGTTTCACTGAAACGTGTTCATAGACTCCTGCCGCTACGTACGGGTCAGCATCGGCCCAGGCCTGAGCTGCTTCCAGCGATTCAAATTCAGCAATAACGGTTGAGCCAGTAAATCCCGCAGCCCCTGGATCGTTACTGTCTACCGCTGGCATTGGACCAGCTGTCAACAAACGACCTTCATCATGCAGTAACTGTAAACGTGCTAAATGTGCCGGACGAACGGAAAGGCGTTTTTCGAGGCTATCAGCTTTGTCTTGAGCGTAAATAACATACAACACGGGCACAACTCCTTGTTCGGGAAAGTTGTAAAGTACGTTATTTGAAAGGGCGAAGATCTGCAACGGAAAGATGATGTCTTTGTTAAGACCATGCATAAATTAAGGTCAATTACGCCAAAAATGACATTTTCACTGATCCTGATCGTCTTGCCTTATTGAATATGATTGCTATTTGCATTTAAAATCGAGACCTGGTTTTTCTACTGAAATGATTATGACTTCAATGACCCTTGATTTACCTCGCCGCTTCCCCTGGCCGACGTTACTTTCGGTCTGCATTCATGGTGCTGTTGTGGCGGGTCTGCTCTATACCTCGGTACATCAGGTTATTGAACTACCTGCGCCTGCGCAGCCAATTTCTGTCACGATGGTTGCGCCTGCTGATCTCGAACCGCCACAAGCCGTTCAGCCGCCACCGGAGCCGGTGGTAGAGCCAGAACCGGAACCTGAGCCGATCCCCGAACCACCAAAAGAAGCACCGGCGGTCATTGAAAAGCCGAAGCCGAAACCTAAGCCAAAACCGAAGCCGGTGAAAAAGGTACAGGAGCAGCCAAAACGCGATGTCAAACCCGTAGAGTCGCGTCCGGCATCACCGTTTGAAAATACGGCACCCGCACGCCTGACATCAAGTACGGCAACGGCTGCAACCAGCAAGCCGGTTACCAGTGTGGCTTCAGGACCACGCGCATTAAGCCGTAATCAGCCGCAGTATCCGGCACGAGCACAGGCATTGCGCATTGAAGGGCAGGTTAAAGTTAAATTTGACGTCACGCCGGATGGTCGCGTGGATAACGTACAAATCCTCTCAGCCAAGCCTGCGAACATGTTTGAGCGTGAGGTGAAAAATGCGATGCGCAGATGGCGTTATGAGCCGGGTAAGCCAGGCAGTGGGATTGTGGTGAATATCCTGTTTAAAATTAACGGCACCACCGAAATTCAGTAAGCAGAAAGTCAAAAGCCTCCGACCGGAGGCTTTTGACTATTACTCAACAGGTAAGGCGCGAGGTTTTCCTTCAGGATCAACCGCGACATACTTAAATAATGCTTCTGTCGCTTTATAGCGTTGCCCGATTGGTTCAGACGCTACTTTTTTCACCCACACTTCAATATTAATGCTGACCGATGTCGTCCCTTTCTGGACACAGCGTGCATAGCAGCACACCACATCGCCGACCGCAACCGGCCGTAAGAAAGTCATTCCTTCAACCCGCACAGTCACTACGCGACCGTGGGCAATTTCTTTTGCCAGAATAGCGCCGCCAATATCCATTTGTGACATTAACCAACCACCAAAGATGTCACCATTGGCATTGGTATCGGCGGGCATGGCTAAAGTACGTAAAACAAGATCGCCCTGAGGGACGTTATGTGTTGTAGACATGGTAAAACCGACTTAAAAGGAAAATCACAGGCGCGATGCTACTATGATTTTCCTGAGGAGAACAGAGGAGATACAGCGCCAGCCCCGAAGGACTGGCAGTCTGGTTAGGATTTATCTTCCTGCGGCATGTGGCGGTAGATATAGATACCGCTTAACAATGTGAAGATTAAGGTAAGGGCGGTCAGGCCAAAGACTTTAAAGTTGACCCAAATATTTTGCGGCAGCCAGAATGCGATGTAGATGTTTGCCAGACCGCAAAGGATAAAGAAAACAGCCCAGGCCAGATTTAGCTTCGACCATACCGGTTGCGGCAGCGTGAGTTCTTTACCCAGCATCCGCTGAATTAGCGGCTTTTTCATCACCCATTGGCTGACTAACAGGGCTCCCGCAAACAGAGCATAAATGACTGTAACCTTCCATTTAATAAACTCATCATTGTGGAAGAACAGCGTCAAGCCACCGAAGACGACCACCAGAACAAAAGTGATCAGGGCCATCTTCTCAACCTTACGAAAGCGAATCCAGCTATAGATAAGCACAATCGCCGTGGCGACGATCAGCGCCGCAGTAGCCGCATAGATGTCATAAATCTTGTAAAACGCGAAAAAGACAACCAGCGGTAAAAAATCAAGAAACTGCTTCATTTTACGATTCCGTAATCAAATGCTTAAGGTTATTGGCGAATCAACATATACAGGCGGAACAGATAGATGAGCAATATGGCAGAAATCAGGTTGCTCAAGGTGTTCGCCAGTACGGCACCAATTTCCGGGGTTAATGCGGCAAAAGAAGAGGCAAAAAGCAGCAACAGTGTTTTTGCCAGCAACCAGCTCAGTACTGCGGGTGCCACCAGACGCATATTCGCCCAAGTCAGCCGCATACTGCTACGCATCGAGGCAAAAATGCCCATTTTGTCCTGTACCAGCATCACCGGTGCCAGGGCCAGTAAAATGGCCATGATAATTCCCGGAACGACCACCAGCATGATGCCAATCTGTACTAAAAGGGTAGTCAGAAAAATCAGAATAAATAACTTGGGCAATATCGGCGCACTGGCACCAATAGCTCGCAGCGCACTGACTCTCTGACCCGCAGACACCAGCTGGATAATTAATATTACGCCTCCGGCGAGAATGGCGTTACCGATTAATCCTGAAAAAGTGGACGCCGCTGAAGCCTGCAGCAAAATTTGTTGCTGTTCCGGTGACATATTCTGAACCAGGTCGAACAACCCACTACTGCCGCTAACGGGCACGCCGTCATTGAGCTGCGCAAGCTGTGCATCACTGGGTGAGAAAACATGCCCTAACACCACTGTGATAAACGCACATAGCAACGATACCAACAGAATGGTCATAAATTGATTACGGAAGAAATTTCCGGTGTCACGGTATACGGACTGCGCCGTGATAGACATGCACTCTCCTTGAGTTTTATGCAGGTGTTAATTAGCGGGCAATTGTACCCTGGTTAAGCCTCGGGTGGCAGCATCAGGTCTTGTATGGAAAAGCATATCTTTGTAAAGCGGAGGTAATTGCTGGCCTTCAGGCGTGGGCAAACCGCGGCAAGTGGCGATCGAGTTAATATTTGCGTAGAGAAAATATTTAAAAATTGATTTAAATCACATTAACCAGGATTCTCAATGCAACTTCTAAATTAATCCAGATCAATAAATGGTGAATTATCATATGTAATGTGATCTATGTAGGATCATTTGTTACTCCAATGTAGGTATATTCGTCACGTTTTTATAACCATAACGACGGAGCGGATATGAAAAAGTTAACAGTGGCGGCTTTGGCAGTAACAACTCTTCTTTCTGGCAGTGCCTTTGCGCATGAAGCAGGCGAATTTTTTATGCGTGCAGGTTCTGCAACCGTACGTCCAACAGAAGGTGCTGGTGGTACGTTAGGAAGTCTGGGTGGATTCAGCGTGACCAATAACACTCAACTGGGCTTGACGTTTACTTATATGGCGACCGACAACATTGGTGTGGAATTACTGGCAGCGACGCCGTTCCGCCATAAAATCGGCACCCGGGCGACCGGCGATATTGCAACCGTTCACCATCTGCCGCCAACACTGATGGCGCAGTGGTATTTTGGTGATGCCAGCAGCAAATTCCGTCCTTACGTTGGGGCCGGTATTAACTACACCACCTTCTTTGATAATGGATTTAACGATCATGGCAAAGAGGCGGGGCTTTCCGATCTCAGTCTGAAAGATTCCTGGGGAGCTGCCGGGCAGGTGGGGGTTGATTATCTGATTAACCGTGACTGGTTGGTTAACATGTCAGTGTGGTACATGGATATCGATACCACGGCTAAGTATAAATCTGGTGTTACTACCGTGAAAGACTCGGTACGACTGGATCCGTGGGTGTTTATGTTCTCTGCCGGATATCGCTTTTAATTTTCTCTGCAAAATCTCTGCAAAACTCCTCTGCAAAACTGGTCATCAAATGACCAGTTTTTTCCACTCTTTACCGCGTACATCGTTGTAAATATCGGTCATTTTTTGATTCGAATGACCCAGCAAAATTTGGGTATCAATTCCCTGCTCCCTGAACAATCGCTCTGATAAAGATCTCTGCTCATGGAAAGAGGGTGGAGTGCCATTAGCGCGCCAGTTGTAATCCACAGAATCCCGGGCTTTTTTAAATGCAACTGTCAACGTTGCTGGCTTAACCATCCCGCCGCGCTTAGCTGTCCCTTTAGCATGATGGTGGTGCAATAACCACGGACTAAGAACGCAATCGCGACAGGATGACACTACATCATCCAGGGTGAGATTTAATTTATCGCAACGCAGAGCCAGAGGGATGGCAATCCGGGTTCCTGTTTTTTGCTGTTCGACATGAAGATAACCATCCCTGATATCCGAAAATTTCATTTTGCAAATATCTGAAAGGCGCTGGCCTGTCATCAGCGCCAGCAGCATACCACGTTGTAAAAAGTAACCATCCTTTTCCGCTGCATTATAAATCATCATCCACTCATCAAAGGTCAGTCGTTGCCGTGATATCCGTACCTGTGGTTTTTTTGCCGATTCTGCAGGGTTAAAGCCTGGCGAGACATCGCCCGTTTGCTGGGCCTCCCGGAAAACATCAATCAGTACTTTCCTGAAAATTTGTCCCATTCTGTTATGTCCTTTTGCCTTGTAATCTTCCAGCACCGATACCACATCTTTTACGGTTATGGCATCTAAAGGTCTGGTACCAAAACGTTCATCAAATACCCTGAGAGGGGATGCTTTCTGTTTCAGTGTGTTGAGTTTGATCTCTCCGTTTTCATATCTTTCCTGTTGAATTTTTCGGTAACTATTCAGAAAAACAGAAACGGTTGATGAACCACCGGTATCACGAATAATTTTCTCCTGCAGAGTGAGCATTTGTTCCATTTGTTGCCTGGCAAGACGGCTGTTCGCTTCTGCTGCAATAGCTTCTGCCTGTTTCTGGTCAATACTGCCGAGCCCGTGATTTTTTCCTGTTATGGGATGCCTGTAACGCCAGTAAACTTTGTTATTTCTTTTGTCAAAATACGGAGATAATCCCGGAACTTCAGTTTTATATTTTCGTGGGCGCGCCATCTTCCAGTATCCTCTTCAAAGCAGGGTGATCTGTGGCGATCACTTCCGGCTTGTTTACCATTCCGACAAAGCGAGCTCGAGGATCCACTCGCCAGTGTCTTCCAACTTTTTTGGGGAGAGGAAATATCATTCCGGCTTTAGCGTATTTACTTAACGTGCCCGGAGTCGGGACCGGGTCACTGAATTCCTCTTTTGCCCACTCAGTGAGAAGAATAAGTCTTGCCATGAGAGTTGTTCGCTAATCATGGTCGCCGCCACTATAGCTTGCGGGCGACGACCGGGGTTGAACATTAAAAATCAGCCTGACTCGGGATCAGTTTTTGCCAGATGGCTGAAACGTATTTTGCCTGGTAACGCGCATCGTGCAGCGCGTTATGGCGTTCACCTTCGAATGGAATAGTCGTTCTTGCGTCGAAATCCATCACCAGTCCCAGAGCAACCATCGTTCTTACATCGCGATCATTGGTGTAACGCCACGGGCAGGGGATCCCCTGCCGTTCATATGAACGGCGTAAAATCACGTTGTCGAAAGTTGCACCGTTACCCCAGACCTGAACAAAAAATTCACCGGAGTTTTCGTCGATAAATTCCCGGAATTGCAGCAGTGCATCATCCAACGGGATTTCATCGGTCAGAATGGCGGATTGTGCTTCGCGTGACTGTTTCAGCCACCACTTAATGGTGCCCCGATCGATGACCCCGCCTGCGGTTTCCAGATCGATAGTTTTGCTGAATTCTGGCCCCATCTTTCCGGTTGCCGGATCAAAAAAATTACCGGCTATAGCGTTTATTGGCGCATCAGGATTTTTTCCCATTGTTTCAAGGTCAATCATCAGATGGTGCCACAACCTGCTGGTGGATGTGATTTTATGATGACCGTTCACTTTAATTAAGGGATTTGCTGTCTCGCCAGTTTTATTATCGCTGGCGTGATACTGATCGCTGACAGTGTTCTCCTTGTGCAGATGTTCAGTGCCTTCCATTTCCTCCGGATCATTTTCCTGAGCTTCAGCCTGATTCTCTTCATCGAATGTTTCCTGGTAGGTTGCGTTCCCCATCACCGCACCACAGTCAGGACAGTTGCCGCCACCGGTCTGACCGCATGCGGTGCAAACTTTTTCCGGTTCTTGTTGCACTTCTGGTTCAGGCAGTTTCGTTTCTGGCTCGTTTTGTAACGCATTTGGACTGTTTTGTTCCGCTTTCTGGTCGTTTTGTTCCGATTCGGGCTGGTTCTGGTTCACAGAATCGCGGGTTTCAATCCCCTTAACCCATTTCGGATCATTCGGGTCGCTAATCCCTTCAACAAATTCACCACGTGATGCAGCAAGCAATTTATCGGTGTCAGGCTGGCTGATATTGGCTGCCTGCATAATTTTGTTTACTTCGTCAGCGGTAACTTTTACCGGCTCTGGTTGTTCTGAATCTTCTGCGGTATCTGTATTTTGCTGTAAGCCCGTATATGTGCCATTTTTTCGGGCAAAATATTCTTCTTTTGAGATTTCGGTACCACCGGCAGCCAGCGCCTTGTCCAGGCCAGAAAGTTTGTTTGCCCTGCCGTATTTTTCCCCGTCCTTATCGGTAAAGACGAAATAAAACGGTCCTTCACGCTCTACAGATGGTTCAGCTTCCACCAGGATTTCATTTTTTTGAGAATTGGATTCCGCCGTCTCCACTGGATCAGTTTGTGCTGCTGACGACAGGATAGCATCAGCAGAGCTCTGGTCTGTTTCTTCATGTTCAAACACGCCCTTTGTCGTCAGGTATTCGCTGATGTATTTGTTCAGTGCAACGGGATCTTTGTGAATGTCGATCGGGCGCTCACGAACAAGGCCAAAAATAGTCTGACGGTCATAGCGAAGCGCATCAGTCTGTTTGCGCATTGATGCAGAGATACGCTTCCAGTCTTCGCGATCCTTGTCGATAACCTCATTTTTAGCCCAGCGATGGATGGTACCGTCAATGTTTCCGGCATCAATATCACCAGGCCAGAGAGCGTAAGCCAGCTCTTCATCCAGGGTTTTCCATGTCTGCTTGTATTCGCGACGAATGGCAGTAGTGACAGGGTTGATTTTTGCTGCTGAGTTTTCAGTGTGCTGTTGGTTGACTCTGGCGCGGGCCAGCTCAACAACAGAAGTATGTTTCCCGGTTTCTTTTCGTTCTGCTTCGCGACGTTTTTTCCAGGTGCGCATCTCTGCCTGAATTTCTGGCCATTTGGCACCAGGCTTACATTTATGCTTAACCCACCCGATGGCATACAGCTTAAGCTCCGGATACATGGCGTTAACTTCTGGCATTTTCATCAAAGCTTCCACGATATGTCCGTCGAAGGTTGCCATGTCTTCCTGCAACAATTCCTGTGCGCTAATCACCATATCAACGGTGATGTTTTCACATGTATCGAACTTAACCATGACAGCGTTCTGTACTTCAGGGGCCAGCTTGTCAAAAGTGACGTTCATCGGATCTGATTCAGGTTCGACCGGGACAAAGGAAGCAGACGCCTCATCCCAGCGGTTTTCCAGCATATATTCAGCATCCCAGGAGTCGAGGGCTGGGCGGGGTGTACCGGGTTTATCCTCACAGACAAGAAATTTATAAGCGCAGTCCTGAGCAGCCGGATAATGTTCAAGGAATTGCCAGTGAAATTTTGCGCGGGCGCGACGTTCATCACCGGCTTCAATGGCTGTGGCCACAGCAACAGCGCCCTCGTTTTTTATTGCCTGTTCGTCAGGAATGGCGGCGCAAATAAATATTTTACTCATTGTGTTTAAACCTCATTACAGATTTCAGGGTGAACGAATCCCTGCCATTGCTGGCATTTTTAATCCGTTGGTATGGCGTTAATATGGCTGGCGGGTTATCCAGCCGGTATTTCGTTATTCAGGTACAGCGATACTTTGTTTAACGGGAGACATTCACCGGAAATTTTTTGCTCGTCTCTTGCCTGATGGCAGGATTCTTTACTGGCATAAATTCCGGTAATCACTTTCTGTGGCTCACCTGTTATCAGAAAAACCGTCATCATCAGTGTAAACGCTGAACTCACTGCTGCCCTCCGAAAATGCCAAGTTCAAGAAGGGCAATTCTGGAGAGTATGGAATTATCATTGAGAAGATAAGGCTCATATTTTCTCATCCTGATGGCGTCCTCA
Source organism: Escherichia sp. KCJ4928 (assembly GCF_004352695.1). Lineage (NCBI taxonomy): Bacteria > Pseudomonadati > Pseudomonadota > Gammaproteobacteria > Enterobacterales > Enterobacteriaceae > Escherichia > Escherichia sp. KCJ4928. The sequence continues at coordinate 11,354 of NZ_SJWV01000013.1, read as the reverse complement.
GTAAACTCCCGGTTACTGAGCAGAATACCAATATTAAAACACCCTTCAGACGTATTAACTTTTGGTAGTGACGTTTCCATTATCGCGTCCTCAACAATGAATTTTGTGATGTGGTGCCTGGTGCCTCCAGGTGACGTTAACCAGTTAACAATTAACGCCGGATTGTTAGTTGATGTCTGTTACGCCAGTAAAAGACCGCTTGTTTTAACTGTTCCGCGTGCGCTTAGCCGCATTCACCGCATCACAAAATACACTTTAAAAATGGCGGATATCCATTTCCGCCGAATCACCAGAAAAGTGATAACAGAGGTTGTTGTGGCGGTGTTGTCACTCAGGCGTATGGTCAACCTGACAACCCGGTGCATTTTCTGGAGTAATGGAGGAAGCCCCAGCCATACTTACCGCCGCGCCATTTCGCGGATTGCCACAACCGGAAGCGCACGATCGAATTAAATTTAACGACGACCTGTACAGAGAGACTAACTTCGCCGTGCGCTTTCGTGTTATGACCTGACTTTTCAGGGATATGTTCTTTCAGTAAACTGTCAGTGCCGGATTCTTATCCGTGTCCGGCGCACGACCACACGTGACAGCGTGTTGGTCTCCATTTTTAACCCAGAACCTCTATGGAGGATAAAATGCACTCTAAATCAAATCGATATTATGTTCATGTGCAGTTATTTGAAGCAACAATGGAACAGGAGAAAAAGTTCGAGACTCTGATGCCAAATTTTAAATACTCCAGGATGATTAATGAAGGTGACGTTGAATATAAATTGTTGCCAGGGGCATACGTTATTCAGTCAACGCTCAATTCGAATCAAATACTTGAACAAACCTTTTCTGTTGCTAATTCAGTTGGTGTTAATGCTCACATTTTTGTTTGCCCTTATGATGAAAGTGCAACCCTTTTGCCTAGTGCTGATTTTGGCACTTACTAACTAAATTTAATTTATGTTCAAGTTCGGCTATTTGCATACGTAGTGCTTTAACCATTGTTTCATGATAAATCTCACTCACTCCACCTGGGTGTGGGGTGAATTTAGGTGAATAATCTTTGTTTTCAGAACTCAGCTTCTCTTCGTACAGCTTGATAAAGGCATTACGCACATTATGGGATATATTGTCGATGGTTTCTTTTTCTACGGTACTCAGGTCAAGAGTCGCCAGTTGAGAACGAACTATATTCGCTGCCATATCCTGGAATGGTACTGGTAAATCTTTAAATTCCATCGTCAACCTCATCAGTCAGTGTTTCTGGCTAACCAGCGATGCGCGCCAGCTTCAGTTTTAAACGTTTTGCTTCTGGTATACGTCATCGCGGTAAACGTGCCGTCCTGGTTAGGGAACACACCGCATACCAGAGATTCGTTGTTGCCAAGATTGAGTGTATCCATGTTGACCTCATTTGCCCTTAACGCCGGGTAGCGGAACTGTTTGCTGAGAACACCGTGCGGTGTCTTGATGGATTGTAACTTAGTTTTCTCATGGCGCTTGGTCAAGTGTTTTTGATGAGAAAACTCAATATTTAATGCAAAACAAAGCCAATACATTGAAATGTAAGGCTTTAAATTTTGTGAAGGGGGTTATTGATGTTTGTTACGTTTGCGAGCTTCTAGTAGCTCGGTGAATAGGCGATTAAAATTCTCAACGCGGGCACGGAGTTCGCTGATCTGTGCTTGCTGCTCTGATTTTGGAAGTGCGCGATACAATCGCAACATCTCCGACTCATCTTCCGATAAGTCTAAGGCGCTGTTGAGTGCAACTGGTGGATCTGGTGTTTTATCCTCGTCACCAAACAGTATCCAAGTTGGTGAACATTGCAATACCTCAGCCAGGCGATGCAAATTTTGCCCGCGCGGGGCTGTATGGTCGCTTTCCCATAGTGAAATTGATGAGCCAGATACACCAGCAGCTTTGCTTAAATCGTTTTGACTTAAACCAACCTGTTTGCGTCTTTCTCTAATTCGTTGACCTAAAGTTTTCTCGTTCATATTTAGATATCTTAATAACCCTTGACTTGAGATTCCTTGAGTGGTTACTATTGAGAAAACTCAAGCCTGGAGGGGTGATGTTTAAATCAGACGTAATTAATTTTTATGGGACGAAAGCCAAAGTAGCGAAAGCTGCTGGTGTTGATCCATCTGCTGTTTCTCAATGGGGGAAACTGGTCCCTGAAGGTCGCGCGATGCGCCTGCAAGAGGCATCCGGCGGGGAGCTTCAGTATGACCCCAAAGTTTATGACGAATATCGTAAGACGAAGCGGGCGGGGCGGTTGAACAATGAAAATCACCCTTGAGCAGGCACGCGATGCCCTGGATGCCTGGATAAGCCGACCAGGAATGACGCAGGAGCAGGCGACGATATTAATTACTGAAGCCTTCTGGGCTCTACAGGAACGCCCGAACATCGATGTTCAGCGTGTCACGCTTGATGATGGCGGGGTTGATCAGCGTGCGCTTGGCGTTAACCGGGTGAAGATATTCGAACGCTGGAAGGCTATCGACACCAGGGATAAGCGTGAAAAATTCACGGCGCTGATTCCGGCAATTATGGAGGCTATCCGGATTAGTGATTTCAGGTTGTACCGCGAAATTACTGACGGAAAAAGCATTACGTACATGATTGCCGGGTTAAACAAAGAATATGGCGATGTGGTGGAGTCCGGGCTGCTTTTTGCAGATCCAGCTGTTGTGGAACGTGAGACAGACGAGCTTATAGAAAAAGCAATCGCTTTCAAGCGTGCCTATCGTCACCAGTACCAACAAAAAGCCGGATGGAATTATGAGCCTTCTTTTTGCTGAACGCCCGCTGGTTATAAACACACAGCTGGCGATGAAGATTGGTTTAAACGAAGCCATTGTGTTGCAGCAACTGCATTACTGGTTGAGGGATACCAGTTCCGGCATGGAATGTGATGGCGTTCGCTGGATTTACAACACAACGGAACAATGGCTGGAACAGTTTCCGTTCTGGTCAGAGTCAACGTTAAAGCGTGCGTTTGCAAGTCTGAAAGCGCTGGGGCTTTTGCGTAGCGAAAAGCTCAATAAATCGAAGCGTGATATGACTAATTTTTACACAATTAACTACGATAGCGCGCTTTTAGATGATGGCAAAGTGAACGAATCCATCGGGTCAAAATGCGCCACTCCATCAGGTCAAAATGACACGATGGAAGAGGTCAAAATGAAACGTTCCATTGGTTCAAAACGGCCCAATGTCATCAGGTCAAAATGGCCCGATGATCCTACAGAGAATACAACAGAGAATACAACAGAGAATAAAAAACTCTCTTGTCCGGACGCTTCGCAACCGGACGAGTTGACGGCTGAACAGGCGTTTTTAACCCGCCATCCTGATGCAGTTGTGTTCAGCGTGAAAAAACGCCAGTGGGGAACCCGGGAGGATTTGACATGTGCGCAGTGGATCTGGGGGCGGGTTGTAAACCTGTACGAACAGGCTGCCAGTGACGATGGTGAGATCACGCGACCGAAAGAGCCCAACTGGACGGCGTGGGCCAATGACGTGCGCACAATGCGGATGCTGGATGGAAGAAGTCACAGACAAATTTGCGAAATGTTCAGCCGGGCACAACGGGATCCGTTCTGGATAAAAAACATCAAGAGCCCGGAAAAACTCCGTGAGAAATGGGATGAACTGGTTATTCGACTGTGGCGTGGTCCCGCGCAGCGTTGCGTGAATCATATTTCTGAACCGGATACCGAAATTCCGCCGGGTTTCAGGGGGTAGCGCATCATGAAAAACATTACGTCAGGTGGTGTTCTGGCAAGAGTCAGCAGATTTGTGCCGCAGGATGCAATCCCTCCGTACCGTACGGTGACGGAGTGGCGGGAATGGCAGCTTGCTGAAGGGTGTAAGCGAAGCGAGGAGGTTAATCGTCTGAATCATCAGACGCGGGTTGAAAAAATCATTAACCGCTCCGGTATCCAGCCGCTTCACCGGAAGTGTACGTTCGGTAACTACCGGGTGCAGAACGATGGTCAGCGCCATGCCCTGAGTCAGGCGAAATCCATTGCGGCAGAGCTGGAAGGCGGCTGTACGAATTTTGTTTTCAGTGGCAGGCCTGGCACAGGAAAAAACCACCTGGCGGCGGCTATTGGCAACCACCTTCTGGCGAAAGGTCGCAGTGTGATTGTGATAACAGTGGCGGATGTGATGCTGGCGTTACATGGCAGCTACGACAACAAAAACTCGGGCGAAAAATTTTTGCAGGGATTGTGTGGCGTTGACCTGCTGGTACTGGATGAAATTGGCATGCAACGGGATACGCGTAATGAGCAGGTCACGCTGAATCAGATTGTTGACCGCAGAACGGCATCGTTACTCAGTGTGGGGATGCTGACAAATCTTAACCATGCAGCGATGAATACACTTCTCGGCGAGCGGGTGATGGACCGCATGTCCATGAACGGTGGTCGCTGGGTGACGTTTAACTGGGAGAGCTGGCGTCCGAACGTCAGCCAGCACAGGAACTGAGAAGTAATTTTTATCCGGAGGAAGTTTTAATGGAAACCGTATTGCATGCACTGAAAACGATGGGTAAAGCCAATTCTGTTGAACTGGCGGCGCGGCTTGATATCAGCCGTGAAGAAGTTCTCAACGAACTGTGGGAACTCAAAAAAAATGGCGTTGTTGATAAAACGGGTCACACCTGGTTTCTGGCTGGTGAAGGTGAATCCGGGGTAACCGAAGAACAGCCAGCACAGTCTGAAGTACCGGATGTGCTGACCGGGGAGGTCGAACAAAAAGTTACCGCGGACATGATGATTGAGTTTATCTGTCAGGATGGGGCTAAAACGTGTGAGGAACTGGCGGATAAGTTCGGTGTTAGCATTCGCAAGGTTGCTTCCACGTTGGCGGTCGTAACAGCAACGGGGCGCCTGGCACGCGTAAATCAGAACGGTAAATTTCGTTACTGCATACCGGGCGCTGATTTACCGGCAGAGCCGGAAGCTGCATCCGTAGCGGAAACCGATGGTAAAGCCTTTCCTCAGCCAGCATGTGTTGCGTTACCAGTCCGGGAAGCGGAAACACAGGAAGAAATAAAAACGGAAAGTGTGGCGGTCACAGTGCAGTCACAGCCGTCGTTCACCAGAAAGCATCCGGATGGGCTGATTTTACCATCGCTGCATGTGGCTAACCGCGAGCTGCGCCGGGCAAAAGGTCAGGTTCAGAAGTGGGAGCGAGTCTGCGCCGCGCTGCGGGAGCTGAACAAGTGCCGGGATATTCTCCGGGATATTACCGCCACCAGAGAACAGCAGCGGTGAGTGGGTGGAAGACGTGGTGCCGGGCTGAAATTCTGATACTCCGGCAGTGCGCGGGAACGATGACTGTCGAAAGTATCGGCAGTCTGATTGGTCGTAGCGAGGCAGCGGTCAGAGCGAAAGCCCGGGATAAGGGAATAAGCCTGATGCTGCAGGGTGATTTTCGCCTGTCAGCCAAATTACCGTATAAAGCGATGGACTGCCTGAAGCGAAACGGACTGATTGGCGCTGAGGATAGTTTACGATGACCTGGCCTGAGGCATTCGTAACGGCAGGAGTTGCAATGGCGGTAGCGCTGGTGGTTTATTCGATTTGCCGCTGGGGTTGACGTAATTACTAATCCGGGGCTATATTCACCGCACGGTCGAGTTGACCGTCGGGATTGAGACCCCGGATATTCAACCGCGACAGACACACGCCGCGGGCGTGTTTTTTATTGTCGTATGCGCACGCACATCTGAATTATGGTGAGGCGTATGGGGCAGCCGAAAGGCTGGCCGGTTGGTTGATCCGGTAGTCTCAACCCTGTACGTCTCGCCACCTGATGATTGAGACCTGAAGGTGGTGATAGTTAAATTCATCAACCAGAGGGCGTTATCATGACGACTCAAGTTACTGTCAAAAACCTTTCCCCTGTCACTTATAACCAGATTCCTGTAATCACAACTGAGTTACTCGCCCGCCTTTACGGAGCAGAAGCAATCCGTATACAGCAGAATCACCATGAAAATAAATCTCGATTTATTGAGGGAAAACACTTCTTTAAAGCTGTTGGTGATGAGCTCAAAAATTTGCGACTAGTTTTAAACGAGTCGCAAAATGAGGTGAAAATTTCTCCCAAAACCCGCACTCTCATCCTCTGGACAGAACGCGGAGCAGCCCGTCATGCAAAAATGCTCGAAACCGATCAGGCGTGGGAAGTATTCGAAAAACTCGAAGACAGTTACTTCAACCAGTACGAGAAAGAGCGGGCTATGGGAAAAATGAATATCGATTTTCACCTGGCGATCCGTGACGATAAAACCGCCTTCATCCGAAGTTATGCGCCTGGCCAGCTGGTGACGGTTGAAGAAGCCCTGGCTTTGCTTAAATCGCGCGGATGGCTGGTAATGCCACGAGATGAACTGGCCGGAAAATTAATGGAGCTTTAACCGATTGAGTTAACCTTGATATGGGAATTCCCATATCGGGAGAACATTACCATCGGGGATAAAATGATTTGCGGGGAAAGAAGAGTTAAGTAGAATTGCTGCGGGTGCTTGAGGCTGTCTGCCTCGGGCATGCCGCCGTAAGGCAGACAGAGAAAAGCCCCAGTTAACATTACGCGTCTTGCAGGACGCTTAACATTAATCTGAGGCCAATTTCATGCTTTGCACATGTAGGTTAGCCTCTTACGTGCCGAAAGGCAAGGAGAAGCAGGCTATGAAGCAGCAAAAGGCGATGTTAATCGCCCTGATTGTCATCTGTTTAACCGTCATAGTGACGGCACTGGTAACGAGGAAAGACCTCTGCGAGGTACGAATCCGAACCGGCCAGACGGAGGTCGCTGTCTTCACAGCTTACGAACCTGAGGAGTAAGAGACCTGGCGAGGGAGAAATCCCTCGCCACCTCTGATGTGTCAGGCATCCTCAACGCACCCGCACTTAACCTGCTTCGGCGGGTTTTGTTGTATTAGAATATCAGGATATTACCTGGATCCCGTTTTTCTCGACAACTGAAAGAAGCCGAAGAGCTGCACCTCCCGGGCGTTTCACTCCTCGTTCCCAGTCTGATATCAGGTTTTTACTGACGTTGAGGTATCTGGCAAAAACAGGTTGAGACAGATGCTCTCGTTCTCGCAGTGCACGGATCCTTTCTGGAGACATTACCGGCGCAGGCTGAAGACAAGTTTCATCGAATTCGCGCATAGTTTGATTTGTGATTGCACCGATATCATGGAGTGACTCCATCATTTCATGTACAGATGCAAGTGCATCACTGCGGTAATTTTTACTCATTGGGTACCTCCGTGAACTGGCCTTGTTGAATCAATTGTGCCAGCTGTTCATCAGTAAGATTGAGGACATGGGGAGCGGCTTTTCGAAAAGCATTTTCCTCTATAGCAGTGATATTCTCTCGTTCATTCTTTGCGTATGCGTAGATGAAAAAGGCTTTTTCTGCAACGCGGTAAAAAATTATTGTCCGGTAACCGCCTGATTTTCCGCCACCACTTCGGGCTAATCTTTGTTTAATGACACCACTACCCAAATTTGCGGATATGATCCCCCTTATCGGCCTGCTCCACGATTTTGCGCAGCGATTTATCGGAAATCCGATGTTTTCGGGCGAAACGTTCAAACCAGGCGTTTTTGAAAATTCGCATACCTGCCTCTGCATTTGATATAACACATAGTGTTACACCATGTGGACTATGGAGGCAATCTTTATTTGAGAATGCTTGCTGATTTATCGGTGTTCAAAAAACAGACGTAATTCAGATTGTATAAACGGCAGACAGAAAAAGTCATTGTTCTTGCGCATAAAATCCTCAGATTTACTGAGTGAAATGCGTCTCTTTTCATGGTTATAGTCCGAGAGAAGCGATAATGCATTTCATTTCCTTTACGTCAGGAGGTGTTGTGAAAATCCCAGCCAGTTTGATCCCGGGGTTTTATGAGAGCACGCGCCCGGTTGTTGTTTACAGAAACAGTGATGGTTCTTTTCAATGTGGTTTTGTTATGCGAAGTAATGAGGTTGTTGTAAGCCTTTCTCTTCTTTCTGAGGTAAGAGAGTTGGCAGGATTACCTGTTGATGATATTCAGAAGCAGCTATAAAATCAGGCTGACTTGAACCGTCGCTGAGAAACACCGTGCCACCGGAGATCCCGATGGCGCACGATAGCAGATTGCACAATTCTGCCGCCCTTGCCAGTAGGCAAGGGCGGTGTTCGCACGTATTTAAAACCGACTGGTTCCAGCATCCCCCATGCACTGAAGAACAGGCCGAATGGCTGATCCTGTGTTACCGCAGGCGCGGATATGAGTTTGAGAAAGCCCTCCGCTTCGATCGTCGTCACTGGATAATCTCCGTCAGGCTCCCTTATTCCGAATGCCCACCGCGTCCGTCCCGCACATTCCAGCAGCGCATCTGGAGGTAACGTGCGGGTATTACTTCGACCTGTTCTGGTACCGGAACTCGGTCTGGTTATCGTTAAGCCAGGCCGTGAATCAATGTCAGTATTCCATAACGGCAGAATATTGGTGGAGCCGGAACCGAAAAACATGCGCGGTCTGCCGTCCGGAGTCGTTCCTGCCGTTCGCCAGCCGCTGGCAGAGGATAAAACATTACTGCCATTTTTCAGCGATGAGCGGGTTATTCGTGCAGCAGGTGGTGCAGGTGCACTGTCTGACTGGTTATTACGTCACGTGAAATCCTGCCAGTGGCCACACGGCGATTATCATCACAGCGAAACCGTCATTCACCGTTATGGTACCGGCGCGATGGTGTTGTGCTGGCACTGTGACAACCAGCTGCGCGACCAGACATCAGAATCACTCGATCAACTTGCTCAGCAGAATCTGGTTGCCTGGATGATTGATGTCATCCGTCACGCAATAAGCGGTACGCAGGAGAGGGAGTTATCGCTGGCCGAATTATCCTGGTGGGCGGCCTGCAATCAGGTGGTGGATGCACTACCTGAGGCAGTAGCGCGTCGTTCGCTGGGATTACCAGCGGAAAAAATCCGCTCCGTATACCGTGAGAGTGACATCGTACCGGGAGAACAGACAGCCATCAGCATACTGAAGCAGCGCACAAAAAATATTGCGCTGCCACTTCACGTCCACCAGCAACAAAATCCACCACAGAAAAAAACGGTTGTCAGTATCGCCGTTGATCCGGAGTCTCCTGAATTGTTCATGAGGCGGCCTAAACGTCGCCGTTGGGTTAATGAGAAATACACGCGCTGGGTAAAGACACAGCCGTGTGCGTGTTGTGGTAAGCCAGCTGACGATCCGCATCACCTGATTGGTCATGGTCAGGGGGGAATGGGGACAAAGGCCCACGATATTTTCACGCTACCGTTGTGCCGGGAGCACCACAACGAACTTCATGCAGACCCGCTGAAGTTTGAGAAAAAGTACGGCTCTCAGATTGAGTTAATTTTTCGTTTTCTTGATCACGCCTTTGCGACTGGCGTGCTCGGGTAAAAGAGGTGACTGATGCTCATAGATTTGGTTTTACCTTACCCGCCGACGGTGAACACTTACTGGCGACGCCGTGGCAGCACATATTTTGTATCAAAAGCCGGGGAGCGTTATCGCCGGGCAGTGGCGCTTATTGTTCGCCAGCAGCGACTGAAATTAAGCCTGTCCGGACGGCTGGCAATAAAAATTATTGCAGAGCCACCGGATAAGCGCCGCCGTGACCTGGACAATATTCTGAAAGCACCGCTGGATGCGCTGACGCACGCGGGGTTGTTAATGGACGATGAGCAGTTTGATGAAATCAATATTGTACGTGGCAAGCCAGTATCTGGTGGACGGCTGGAGATAAGAATTACAGAGGTGGGTGTGCATGAATAACCAGTATTTACAGTTTGTTCGTGAGCAACTCATGATTGCCACTGCGGATCTTAGTGGGTCGACAAAAGGCCAGCTGGAAGCCTGGCAGGAAAATGCCCTGTTCGATACAGGGCGTTACAGACGCAAAAAAATTCGTTACCGCGATGAGGTAACCGGAAAAATGATCACGCGGGATAATCCCCCGATCCCGGGTAAACAATCACTGGCGAAAGGCTCATCAATTGCCCTGGTCAGTCCGGTTGAGTTTTCGACATCATCATGGCGACGCGCCGTTCTGTCTCTTGAAGAACATCATAAAGCCTGGCTGCTGTGGTGTTACAGCGGTAGCATTTGCTGGGAGCATCAGATCGCGATAACGCAGTGGGCGTGGACTGAATTTAATGCTCAATCCGGTACCAGAAAAATTGCAGGAAAAACTCTGGTGCGCCTGAAGACGTTGATCTGGTTGGCGGCGCAGGCGGTAAAAGCTGAGCTTTTTGGTGGGGAAGGTTACGAATACCAGGAACTGGCGTTACTGGTGGGAGTAACAACCAAAAACTGGTCCAAGACATTTACTGGTCACTGGGTTGCAATGAAACACATTTTTCATCGGCTGGATAGTGAAGCTTTATTGTTGGTGGAGGGAACACGTTCAAAACAAAAGGCGGCATTTTCATAGCAAAGTATTGCAAAAGTAGATAAAAAGGCATATGTTTCGTGTAAATCTGATATTTTGCCGTTATTATACGTGATGACAAAGCCACTAAAACCCGTGACCGAGCGGGTTTTTTACCCCCCAAAAAATGGCATAGACATTAAACGTGATGACGATTGTGCCAATACTTTCTCCATCAATGACGCCCCTTGACTGCATGGAATCCAATTTGTTATGTAATGTGTGTTGATATTTTTGAGTTGTTAATGGTGTTACTATGGATGACAGTGCTCTGCTCAGAAACTCTTCACTTTTTGTTGCTTATATGGGCTGTCTCGGATGGGGGAGCGCTTATTTCTATGGATGGGGTACTTCATTTTACTATGGCTTTCCATGGTGGGTTGTCGGGGCTGGTGTCGATGATGTAGCACGAAGTTTGTTTTATGCTGTGACAGTTATCGTTATATTCCTTATTGGATGGGGAGTTGGTATTGTTTTCTTTTTGGGCATAAAACAAAAGCGCAATATACAAAATTTGAGTTTTATCCGGCTTTTTCTCGCGATATTGCTGCTTTTTATTCCACCTGTTCTGGAGTTTTCTGTAATTCATCAGCATGTTGAGCCAGATGTACTGATTTTCTGCGTTCTTGCTGCCTTTGCAATCACGCTTTTTGTCAGGTCTGGAAGAAGACTTGTTTCAGTCAAATGTTTTTCGGAAATGTCTGTTATTCGCCATCACCGAATTGAGTTCATGATGGCTGGGTTTATGATTTATTTCTGGGCATTCTCTCTTATTGCCGGTTGGTACAAACCACAGTTTAAGAGGGAATATCAGGCGGTCCACTATGAGAATGTATGGTATTACATTATTG
>NZ_SJWV01000139.1:0-11174 GCF_004352695.1 Escherichia sp. KCJ4928 | reverse complement strand
GAAAATAAGTCATTAGTGAAAATATCAGTCTGCTAAAAATCGGCGCTAAGAACCATCATTGGCTGTTAAAACATTATTAAAAATGTCAATGGGTTGTTTTTGTTGTGTAAATGTCATTTATTAAAACAGTATCTGTTTTTAGACTGAAATATCATAAACTTGCAAAGGCATCATTTGCCAAGTAAATAAATATGCTGTGCGCGAACATGCGCAATATGTGATCTGAAGCACGCTTTATCACCAGTGTTTACGCGTTATTTACAGTTTTTCATGATCGAACAGGGTTAGCAGAAAAGTCGCAATTGTATGCACTGGAAAAATATTTAAACATTTATTCACCTTTTGGCTACTTATTGTTTGAAATCACGGGGGCGCACCGTATAATTTGACCGCTTTTTGATGCTTGACTCTAAGCCTTAAAGAAAGTTTTATACGACACGCGGCATACCTCGAAGGGAGCAGGAGTGAAAAACGTGATGTCTGTGTCGCTCGTGAGTCGAAACGTTGCTCGGAAGCTTCTGCTCGTTCAGTTACTGGTGGTGATAGCAAGTGGATTGCTGTTCAGCCTCAAAGACCCCTTCTGGGGCGTCTCTGCAATAAGCGGGGGCCTGGCAGTCTTTCTGCCTAACGTTTTGTTTATGATATTTGCCTGGCGTCACCAGGCGCATACACCAGCGAAAGGCCGGGTGGCCTGGACATTCGCATTTGGCGAAGCTTTCAAAGTTCTGGCGATGTTGGTGTTACTGGTGGTGGCGTTGGCGGTTTTAAAGGCGGTATTCTTGCCGCTGATCGTTACGTGGGTTTTGGTGCTGGTGGTTCAGATACTGGCACCGGCTGTAATTAACAACAAAGGGTAAAAGGCATCATGGCTTCAGAAAATATGACGCCGCAGGATTACATAGGACACCACCTGAATAACCTTCAGCTGGACCTGCGTACATTCTCGCTGGTGGATCCACAAAACCCCCCAGCCACCTTCTGGACAATCAATATTGACTCCATGTTCTTCTCGGTGGTGCTGGGTCTGTTGTTCCTGGTTTTATTCCGTAGCGTAGCCAAAAAGGCGACCAGCGGTGTGCCAGGTAAGTTTCAGACCGCGATTGAGCTGGTGATCGGCTTTGTTAATGGTAGCGTGAAAGACATGTACCATGGCAAAAGCAAGCTGATTGCTCCGCTGGCCCTGACGATCTTCGTCTGGGTATTCCTGATGAACCTGATGGATTTACTGCCTATCGACCTGCTGCCGTACATTGCTGAACATGTACTGGGTCTGCCTGCACTGCGTGTGGTTCCGTCTGCGGACGTGAACGTAACGCTGTCTATGGCATTGGGCGTATTTATCCTGATTCTGTTCTACAGCATCAAAATGAAAGGCATCGGCGGCTTCACGAAAGAGTTGACGCTGCAGCCGTTCAATCACTGGGCGTTCATTCCTGTCAACTTAATCCTTGAAGGGGTAAGCCTGCTGTCCAAACCAGTTTCACTTGGTTTGCGACTGTTCGGTAACATGTATGCCGGTGAGCTGATTTTCATTCTGATTGCTGGTCTGTTGCCGTGGTGGTCACAGTGGATCCTGAATGTGCCGTGGGCCATTTTCCACATCCTGATCATTACGCTGCAAGCCTTCATCTTCATGGTTCTGACGATCGTCTATCTGTCGATGGCGTCTGAAGAACATTAATTTACCAACACTACTACGTTTTAACTGAAACAAACTGGAGACTGTCATGGAAAACCTGAATATGGATCTGCTGTACATGGCTGCCGCTGTGATGATGGGTCTGGCGGCAATCGGTGCTGCGATCGGTATCGGCATCCTCGGGGGTAAATTCCTGGAAGGCGCAGCGCGTCAACCTGATCTGATTCCTCTGCTGCGTACTCAGTTCTTTATCGTTATGGGTCTGGTGGATGCTATCCCGATGATCGCTGTAGGTCTGGGTCTGTACGTGATGTTCGCTGTCGCGTAGTAAGCGTTGCTTTTATTTAAAGAGCAATATCAGAACGTTAACTAAATAGAGGCATTGTGCTGTGAATCTTAACGCAACAATCCTCGGCCAGGCCATCGCGTTTGTCCTGTTCGTTCTGTTCTGCATGAAGTACGTATGGCCGCCATTAATGGCAGCCATCGAAAAACGTCAAAAAGAAATTGCTGACGGCCTTGCTTCCGCAGAACGAGCACATAAGGACCTTGACCTTGCAAAGGCCAGCGCGACCGACCAGCTGAAAAAAGCGAAAGCGGAAGCCCAGGTAATCATCGAGCAGGCGAACAAACGCCGCTCGCAGATTCTGGACGAAGCGAAAGCTGAGGCAGAACAGGAACGTACTAAAATCGTGGCCCAGGCGCAGGCAGAAATTGAAGCCGAGCGTAAACGTGCCCGTGAAGAGCTGCGTAAGCAAGTTGCTATCCTGGCTGTTGCTGGCGCCGAGAAGATCATCGAACGTTCCGTGGATGAAGCTGCTAACAGCGACATCGTGGATAAACTTGTCGCTGAACTGTAAGGAGGGAGGGGCTGATGTCTGAATTTATTACGGTAGCTCGCCCCTACGCCAAAGCAGCTTTTGACTTTGCCGTCGAACACCAAAGTGTAGAACGCTGGCAGGACATGCTGGCGTTTGCCGCCGAGGTAACCAAAAACGAACAAATGGCAGAGCTTCTCTCTGGCGCGCTTGCGCCAGAAACGCTCGCCGAGTCGTTTATCGCAGTTTGTGGTGAGCAACTGGACGAAAACGGTCAGAACCTGATTCGGGTAATGGCTGAAAATGGTCGTCTTAACGCGCTCCCGGATGTTCTGGAGCAGTTTATTCACCTTCGTGCCGTGAGTGAGGCTACCGCTGAGGTAGACGTCATTTCCGCTGCCGCACTGAGTGAACAACAGCTCGCGAAAATTTCTGCTGCGATGGAAAAACGTCTGTCACGCAAAGTTAAGCTGAATTGCAAAATCGATAAGTCTGTAATGGCAGGCGTTATCATCCGAGCGGGTGATATGGTCATTGATGGCAGCGTACGCGGTCGTCTTGAGCGCCTTGCAGACGTCTTGCAGTCTTAAGGGGACTGGAGCATGCAACTGAATTCCACCGAAATCAGCGAACTGATCAAGCAGCGCATTGCTCAGTTCAATGTTGTGAGTGAAGCTCACAACGAAGGTACTATTGTTTCTGTAAGTGACGGTGTTATCCGCATTCACGGCCTGGCCGATTGTATGCAGGGTGAAATGATCTCCCTGCCGGGTAACCGTTACGCTATCGCACTGAACCTCGAGCGCGACTCTGTAGGTGCGGTTGTTATGGGTCCGTACGCTGACCTTGCCGAAGGCATGAAAGTTAAGTGTACTGGCCGTATCCTGGAAGTTCCGGTTGGCCGTGGCCTGCTGGGCCGTGTGGTTAACACTCTGGGTGCACCAATCGACGGTAAAGGTCCGCTGGATCACGACGGCTTCTCTGCTGTAGAAGCAATCGCTCCGGGCGTTATCGAACGTCAGTCCGTAGATCAGCCGGTACAGACCGGTTATAAAGCCGTTGACTCCATGATCCCAATCGGTCGTGGTCAGCGTGAATTGATCATCGGTGACCGTCAGACAGGTAAAACCGCACTGGCTATCGATGCCATCATCAACCAGCGCGATTCCGGTATCAAATGTATCTATGTCGCTATCGGCCAGAAAGCGTCCACCATTTCTAACGTGGTACGTAAACTGGAAGAGCACGGCGCACTGGCTAACACCATCGTTGTGGTAGCAACCGCGTCTGAATCCGCTGCACTGCAATACCTGGCACCGTATGCCGGTTGCGCAATGGGCGAATACTTCCGTGACCGCGGTGAAGATGCGCTGATCATTTACGATGACCTGTCTAAACAGGCTGTTGCTTACCGTCAGATCTCCCTGCTGCTCCGTCGTCCGCCAGGACGTGAAGCATTCCCGGGCGACGTTTTCTACCTCCACTCTCGTCTGCTGGAGCGTGCTGCACGTGTTAACGCCGAATACGTTGAAGCCTTCACCAAAGGTGAAGTGAAAGGGAAAACCGGTTCTCTGACCGCACTGCCGATTATCGAAACTCAGGCGGGTGACGTTTCTGCGTTCGTTCCGACCAACGTAATCTCCATTACCGATGGTCAGATCTTCCTGGAAACCAACCTGTTCAACGCCGGTATTCGTCCTGCGGTTAACCCGGGTATTTCCGTATCCCGTGTTGGTGGTGCAGCACAGACCAAGATCATGAAAAAACTGTCCGGTGGTATCCGTACCGCTCTGGCACAGTATCGTGAACTGGCAGCGTTCTCTCAGTTTGCATCCGACCTTGACGATGCAACACGTAAGCAGCTTGACCACGGTCAGAAAGTGACCGAACTGCTGAAACAGAAACAGTATGCGCCGATGTCCGTTGCGCAGCAGTCTCTGGTTCTGTTCGCAGCAGAACGTGGTTACCTGGCGGATGTTGAACTGTCGAAAATTGGCAGCTTCGAAGCCGCTCTGCTGGCTTACGTCGACCGTGATCACGCTCCGTTGATGCAAGAGATCAACCAGACCGGTGGCTACAACGACGAAATCGAAGGCAAGCTGAAAGGCATCCTCGATTCCTTCAAAGCAACCCAATCCTGGTAACGTCTGGCGGCTTGCCTTAGGGCAGGCCGCAAGGCATTGAGGAGAAGCTCATGGCCGGCGCAAAAGAGATACGTAGTAAGATCGCAAGCGTCCAGAACACGCAAAAGATCACTAAAGCGATGGAGATGGTCGCCGCTTCCAAAATGCGTAAATCGCAGGATCGCATGGCGGCCAGCCGTCCTTATGCAGAAACCATGCGCAAAGTGATTGGTCACCTTGCACACGGTAATCTGGAATATAAGCACCCTTACCTGGAAGACCGCGACGTTAAACGCGTGGGCTACCTGGTGGTGTCGACCGACCGTGGTTTGTGCGGTGGTTTGAACATTAACCTGTTCAAAAAACTGCTGGCGGAAATGAAGACCTGGACCGACAAAGGCGTTCAATGCGACCTCGCAATGATCGGCTCGAAAGGCGTGTCGTTCTTCAACTCCGTGGGCGGCAATGTTGTTGCCCAGGTCACCGGCATGGGGGATAACCCTTCCCTGTCCGAACTGATCGGTCCGGTAAAAGTGATGTTGCAGGCCTACGACGAAGGCCGTCTGGACAAGCTTTACATTGTCAGCAACAAATTTATTAACACCATGTCTCAGGTTCCGACCATCAGCCAGCTGCTGCCGTTACCGGCATCAGATGATGATGATCTGAAACATAAATCCTGGGATTACCTGTACGAACCCGATCCGAAGGCGTTGCTGGATACCCTGCTGCGTCGTTATGTCGAATCTCAGGTTTATCAGGGCGTGGTTGAAAACCTGGCCAGCGAGCAGGCCGCCCGTATGGTGGCGATGAAAGCCGCGACCGACAATGGCGGCAGCCTGATTAAAGAGCTGCAGTTGGTATACAACAAAGCTCGTCAGGCCAGCATTACTCAGGAACTCACCGAGATCGTCTCGGGGGCCGCCGCGGTTTAAACAGGTTATTTCGTAGAGGATTTAAGATGGCTACTGGAAAGATTGTCCAGGTAATCGGCGCCGTAGTTGACGTCGAATTCCCTCAGGATGCCGTACCGCGCGTGTACGATGCTCTTGAGGTGCAAAATGGTAATGAGCGTCTGGTGCTGGAAGTTCAGCAGCAGCTCGGCGGCGGTATCGTGCGTACCATCGCAATGGGTTCCTCCGACGGTCTGCGTCGCGGTCTGGATGTAAAAGACCTCGAACACCCGATCGAAGTCCCGGTAGGTAAAGCGACTCTGGGCCGTATCATGAACGTACTGGGTGAACCGGTCGACATGAAAGGCGAGATCGGTGAAGAAGAGCGTTGGGCGATTCACCGCGCAGCACCTTCCTACGAAGAGCTGTCAAACTCTCAGGAACTGCTGGAAACCGGTATCAAAGTTATCGACCTGATGTGTCCGTTCGCTAAGGGCGGTAAAGTTGGTCTGTTCGGTGGTGCGGGTGTAGGTAAAACCGTAAACATGATGGAGCTCATTCGTAACATCGCGATCGAGCACTCCGGTTACTCTGTGTTTGCGGGCGTAGGTGAACGTACTCGTGAGGGTAACGACTTCTACCACGAAATGACCGACTCCAACGTTATCGACAAAGTATCCCTGGTGTATGGCCAGATGAACGAGCCGCCGGGAAACCGTCTGCGCGTTGCTCTGACCGGTCTGACCATGGCTGAGAAATTCCGTGACGAAGGTCGTGACGTTCTGCTGTTCGTTGACAACATCTATCGTTACACCCTGGCAGGTACGGAAGTATCCGCACTGCTGGGCCGTATGCCTTCAGCGGTAGGTTATCAGCCGACCCTGGCGGAAGAGATGGGCGTTCTGCAGGAACGTATCACCTCCACCAAAACTGGTTCTATCACCTCCGTACAGGCAGTATACGTACCTGCGGATGACTTGACTGACCCGTCTCCGGCAACCACCTTTGCGCACCTTGACGCAACCGTGGTACTGAGCCGTCAGATCGCGTCTCTGGGTATCTACCCGGCCGTTGACCCGCTGGACTCCACCAGCCGTCAGCTGGACCCGCTGGTGGTTGGTCAGGAACACTACGACACCGCGCGTGGCGTTCAGTCCATCCTGCAACGTTATCAGGAACTGAAAGACATCATCGCCATCCTGGGTATGGATGAACTGTCTGAAGAAGACAAACTGGTGGTAGCGCGTGCTCGTAAGATCCAGCGCTTCCTGTCCCAGCCGTTCTTCGTGGCAGAAGTATTCACCGGTTCTCCGGGTAAATACGTCTCCCTGAAAGACACCATCCGTGGCTTTAAAGGCATCATGGAAGGCGAATACGATCACCTGCCGGAGCAGGCGTTCTACATGGTCGGTTCCATCGAAGAAGCTGTGGAAAAAGCCAAAAAACTTTAACGCCTTAATCGGAGGGTGATATGGCAATGACTTACCACCTGGACGTCGTCAGCGCAGAGCAACAAATGTTCTCTGGTCTGGTCGAGAAAATCCAGGTAACGGGTAGCGAAGGTGAACTGGGGATCTACCCTGGCCACGCACCGCTGCTCACCGCCATTAAGCCTGGTATGATTCGCATCGTGAAACAGCACGGTCACGAAGAGTTTATCTATCTGTCTGGCGGCATTCTTGAAGTGCAGCCTGGCAACGTGACCGTTCTGGCCGACACCGCAATTCGCGGCCAGGATCTCGACGAAGCGCGAGCCATGGAAGCGAAACGTAAGGCTGAAGAGCACATTAGCAGCTCTCACGGCGACGTAGATTACGCTCAGGCGTCTGCGGAACTGGCCAAAGCGATCGCGCAGCTGCGCGTTATCGAGTTGACCAAAAAAGCGATGTAACACCGGCTTGAAAAGCACAAAAGCCAGTCTGGAAACAGGCTGGCTTTTTTTTACGCGTGATCCGTCCTGAAGAGCGTTCACATAGATCCTGCTGATATAAAACACCCCTGTTTTCCCGTTTATTCATTGATCGAAATAAGAGCAAAAACATCCACCTGACGCTTAAATGAAGGTACTGCCTTAATTTTCTGCAGACAAAAGGCGTGACGATGGTCGAAAATGGCACTTTCGTCAGCGGGGATAATCCGTTATTGAACAATTTATCCTCTGTCCATTTCACGATGAAAAAAATGTAGTTTTTTCAAGGTGAAGCGGTTTAAATTCGTTCTCAAATTACAGTCAGGACGCGTATGTTGAATAATGCTATGAGCGTAGTGATCCTTGCCGCAGGCAAAGGCACGCGCATGTATTCCGATCTTCCGAAAGTGCTGCATACCCTTGCCGGGAAAGCGATGGTTCAGCATGTCATTGATGCTGCGAATGAATTAGGCGCAGCGCACGTTCACCTGGTGTACGGTCACGGCGGCGATCTGCTTAAACAGGCGCTGAAAGACGACAACCTTAACTGGGTGCTTCAGGCAGAGCAGCTGGGTACGGGTCATGCAATGCAGCAGGCCGCACCTTTCTTTGCCGATGATGAAGACATTTTAATGCTCTACGGCGACGTGCCGCTGATCTCTGTCGAAACACTCCAGCGCCTGCGTGATGCTAAACCGCAGGGTGGCATTGGTCTGCTGACGGTGAAACTGGATGATCCGACCGGTTATGGACGTATCACCCGTGAAAATGGCAAAGTTACCGGCATTGTTGAGCACAAAGATGCCACCGACGAGCAGCGTCAGATTCAGGAGATCAACACCGGCATTCTGATCGCTAACGGCGCAGATATGAAACGCTGGCTGGCGAAGCTGACCAACAATAATGCTCAGGGCGAATACTACATCACCGACATTATTGCGCTGGCGTATCAGGAAGGGCGTGAAATCGTCGCCGTTCATCCGCAACGTTTAAGCGAAGTAGAAGGTGTGAATAACCGCCTGCAACTCTCCCGTCTGGAGCGCGTTTACCAGTCCGAACAGGCTGAAAAACTGCTGTTAGCAGGCGTTATGCTGCGCGATCCGGCGCGTTTTGATCTGCGCGGTACGCTTACTCACGGGCGCGATGTTGAAATTGATACTAACGTTATCATCGAGGGCAACGTGACTCTCGGTCATCGCGTGAAAATCGGCACCGGTTGCGTGATTAAAAACAGCGTGATTGGCGATGATTGCGAAATCAGTCCGTATACCGTTGTGGAAGACGCGAATCTGGCAGCGGCCTGTACTATTGGCCCGTTTGCCCGTCTGCGTCCTGGTGCTGAGTTGCTGGAAGGTGCACACGTCGGTAACTTTGTTGAGATGAAAAAAGCGCGTCTGGGTAAAGGCTCGAAAGCTGGTCATCTGACTTACCTGGGCGATGCGGAAATTGGCGATAACGTTAACATCGGCGCGGGAACCATTACCTGCAACTACGATGGTGCGAATAAATTTAAGACCATTATCGGCGACGATGTGTTTGTCGGTTCCGACACTCAGCTGGTGGCCCCGGTAACAGTAGGCAAAGGCGCGACCATTGCTGCGGGTACAACTGTGACGCGTAATGTCGGCGAAAATGCATTAGCTATCAGCCGTGTGCCGCAGACTCAGAAAGAAGGCTGGCGTCGTCCGGTAAAGAAAAAGTGATTCTGGCCGGGTAATCCGGTCACATGGGATGAGGAGATAACATAATCTCCCTCCCACAAGCAGTAACTATAAAAATAACCCCACTCTCTACAAGGCTCGGGGCGCCCGAAAAAACGGGCATACAGGTTGACCGACAACGATATAAATCGGAATCAAAAACTATGTGTGGAATTGTTGGCGCGATCGCGCAACGTGATGTAGCAGAAATCCTTCTTGAAGGTTTACGTCGTCTGGAATACCGCGGATATGACTCTGCCGGTCTGGCCGTTGTTGATGCGGAAGGTCATATGACCCGCCTGCGTCGCCTCGGTAAAGTCCAGATGCTGGCTCAGGCAGCGGAAGAACATCCTCTGCATGGCGGTACGGGTATTGCTCATACTCGCTGGGCGACCCACGGTGAACCTTCAGAAGTGAATGCGCATCCGCATGTTTCTGAACACATTGTGGTGGTGCATAACGGCATCATCGAAAACCATGAACCGCTGCGCGAAGAGTTAAAAGCGCGTGGCTATACCTTCGTTTCTGAAACAGACACCGAAGTAATTGCCCATCTGGTGAACTGGGAGCTGAAACAGGGCGGTACTCTGCGTGAGGCTGTTCTGCGTGCTATCCCGCAACTGCGTGGTGCGTACGGTACAGTGATCATGGACTCCCGTCACCCGGATACCCTGCTGGCGGCACGTTCTGGTAGTCCGCTGGTGATTGGTCTGGGTATGGGCGAAAACTTTATCGCTTCTGACCAGCTGGCGCTGTTGCCGGTGACCCGTCGCTTTATCTTCCTTGAAGAGGGCGATATTGCGGAAATTACTCGCCGTTCGGTAAACATCTTCGATAAAACTGGCGCGGAAGTAAAACGTCAGGATATCGAATCCAATCTGCAATATGACGCGGGCGATAAAGGTATTTACCGTCACTACATGCAGAAAGAGATCTACGAACAGCCGAACGCGATCAAAAACACCCTTACCGGGCGCATCAGCCACGGTCAGGTTGATTTAAGCGAGCTGGGACCGAACGCCGACGAACTGCTGTCGAAGGTTGAGCATATTCAGATCCTCGCCTGTGGTACTTCTTATAACTCCGGTATGGTTTCCCGTTACTGGTTTGAATCGCTGGCAGGTATTCCGTGCGACGTCGAAATCGCCTCTGAATTCCGCTATCGCAAATCTGCCGTGCGTCGTAACAGCCTGATGATCACCTTGTCACAGTCTGGCGAAACCGCGGATACCCTGGCGGGCCTGCGTCTGTCGAAAGAGCTGGGTTACCTTGGTTCGCTGGCAATCTGTAACGTTCCGGGTTCTTCTCTGGTGCGCGAATCCGATCTGGCGCTGATGACCAACGCGGGTACGGAAATCGGCGTGGCATCCACTAAAGCATTCACCACTCAGTTAACTGTGCTGTTGATGCTGGTGGCGAAGCTGTCTCGCCTGAAAGGTCTGGATGCCTCCATTGAACATGACATTGTGCATGGTCTGCAGGCGCTGCCGAGCCGTATTGAGCAGATGCTGTCTCAGGACAAACGCATTGAAGCTCTGGCAGAAGATTTCTCTGACAAACATCACGCGCTGTTCCTGGGCCGTGGCGATCAGTACCCAATCGCGCTGGAAGGCGCATTGAAGCTGAAAGAGATCTCTTACATTCACGCTGAAGCCTACGCTGCAGGCGAGCTGAAACACGGCCCGCTGGCGCTGATTGACGCGGATATGCCGGTTATCGTCGTTGCACCGAACAACGAACTGTTGGAAAAACTGAAATCCAACATTGAAGAAGTTCGCGCGCGTGGCGGTCAGTTGTATGTCTTCGCCGATCAGGATGCGGGTTTTGTAAGTAGCGATAACATGCACATCATCGAGATGCCGCATGTGGAAGAGGTGATTGCACCGATCTTCTACACCGTTCCGCTGCAGCTGCTGGCTTACCATGTCGCGCTGATCAAAGGCACCGACGTTGACCAGCCGCGTAACCTGGCAAAATCGGTTACGGTTGAGTAATCACTATCATAGATAAAAAAGGGCTGCCGACCGGTGGCCCTTTTTTATAACTGACATCAATAAATTCATCTATCTTTCTATATAAATATATTCTGAAT
>NZ_SJWV01000138.1:0-11250 GCF_004352695.1 Escherichia sp. KCJ4928 | reverse complement strand
AAATGTAACCGCTTTCATCTTGCTGGAAATTCACGCTTTTATTCTTCTGCAAGCCTTTCAACCGCAAACTTAAGCCTTGTAACAAAAATCATCAAAATATGTGCGGTTGCTCATGTTCTTACATTCTGGTTACAGAAAGAGATTGATAATTCGCGTCGCGAAAAATAGTCTGTTCCTGTAGTCAGCGAGACTTTTCTCAACGCTACTTTTTTAATTTTTATTTTTTCGCTGTTCACCTTTGGTGCAGCAATTTATACGTCAAAGAGGATTAACCCATGCGTACGTTTAGTGGCAAACGTAGTACGCTGGCGCTGGCTATCGCCGGTGTTACAGCAATGTCGGGCTTTATGGCAATGCCGGAGGCTCGCGCCGAAGGATTCATCGACGATTCAACCTTAACCGGCGGTATATATTACTGGCAGCGTGAACGCGACCGTAAAGATGTTACCGACGGCGACAAATACAAAACCAACCTTTCTCACTCCACCTGGAATGCCAACCTCGATTTTCAGTCCGGTTATGCTGCTGATATGTTCGGCCTTGATATTGCTGCGTTTACGGCGATTGAAATGGCGGAAAACGGCGACAGCTCCCACCCGAACGAAATCGCGTTTTCAAAAAGTAATAAAGCCTATGACGAAGACTGGTCCGGCGACAAAAGCGGTATAAGCCTGTATAAAGCTGCGGCCAAATTTAAATACGGTCCGGTTTGGGCGAGGGCAGGTTACATTCAGCCAACTGGTCAAACGCTGTTAGCGCCGCACTGGAGCTTTATGCCAGGTACTTATCAGGGGGCGGAAGCCGGGGCGAATTTTGATTACGGCGATGCTGGTGCGTTGAGTTTCTCCTACATGTGGACCAACGAATACAAAGCGCCGTGGCATCTGGAAATGGATGAGTTTTATCAGAACGATAAAACCACCAAAGTTGATTATCTGCACTCCCTTGGGGCGAAATACGACTTCAAAAATAACTTCGTACTGGAAGCGGCATTTGGTCAGGCGGAAGGGTATATCGATCAATATTTTGCCAAAGCCAGCTACAAATTTGATATCGCCGGTAGCCCGTTAACCACCAGCTACCAGTTCTATGGTACGCGCGATAAAGTTGACGATCGCAGCGTCAACGACCTTTATGACGGCACCGCCTGGCTGCAAGCGTTGACCTTTGGTTACCGGGCGGCTGACGTAGTGGATTTGCGCCTCGAAGGCACCTGGGTTAAGGCTGACGGTCAGCAGGGATACTTCCTGCAACGTATGACTCCAACCTACGCTTCCTCCAACGGCCGCCTGGATATCTGGTGGGATAACCGTTCCGACTTCAACGCTAACGGCGAAAAAGCGGTCTTCTTCGGTGCGATGTATGACCTGAAAAACTGGAATCTTCCAGGCTTCGCCATCGGCGCTTCCTACGTTTACGCATGGGATGCTAAACCTGCGACCTGGCAGAGCAATCCGGATGCGTACTACGACAAAAACCGGACTATTGAAGAGTCTGCATACAGCCTGGATGCGGTCTACACCATTCAGGACGGTCGCGCAAAAGGCGCGATGTTCAAACTGCACTTCACCGAATACGACAACCACTCCGACATCCCAAGCTGGGGCGGCGGTTACGGTAACATCTTCCAGGATGAGCGTGACGTGAAATTTATGGTAATCGCACCATTCACCATCTTCTGATGCCCGACGCGGCAGGTTTTGTGCCTGCCGCACGTTTGAGGAATTTTCAATGAAAAAACTGATTCTCATCGCCATGATGGCATCGGGGCTGGTAGCTTGTGCGCAATCAACCGCACCACAGGAAGACAGCCGTCTGAAAGAGGCATACAGCGCCTGTATCAACACCGCGCAAGGTTCGCCAGAAAAAATTGAAGCCTGCCAGAGCGTGTTAAACGTGCTGAAGAAAGAGAAACAACATCAGCAGTTTGCCGACCAGGAAAGTGTACGCGTACTGGATTATCAGCAGTGTCTGCGTGCAACGCAAACCGGAAATGATCAGGCGGTGAAAGCCGATTGTGATAAAGTTTGGCAGGAAATTCGCAGTAATAACAAATAAGTGAGAGCTGTAACTCTCGCTTTTCTTATTTCCCTTGCATAAAAAAGCCAACCCGCAGGTTGGCTTTTTCTCATTCAGGCTGGCTTATTTGCCTTCGTGCGCATGTTCATCTTCGCGGCAATCGCCTTCGGCACAGTGACCGTAAAGATAGAGACTGTGGTTAGTCAGGCGAATGCCATGTTTTGCGGCAATTTCACGCTGACGCGCTTCGATGGAATCATCACTAAATTCGATAACCTTGCCGCAGTCGAGGCAGATCAGGTGATCGTGGTGATGTTGCTGTGTCAGTTCAAATACGGATTTACCGCCTTCAAAATTGTGGCGGGTGACGATACCAGCGTCGTCAAACTGGTTCAGTACGCGATATACCGTAGCCAGACCAATTTCTTCACCCATATCGATCAGACGTTTGTATAAATCTTCCGCACTGACGTGATGGTTGTCCGGCTCCTGAAGAACTTCCAGGATTTTTAAACGAGGAAGCGTTACTTTCAGGCCAGCTTTCTTTAGGGCGGTATTGTTATCAGTCATGCGGAATCTGTCCTGTTACTAAGCGGTTCACTTCATTAGAAGAAGTGACAGAATTTGCTCTTGAGATAATGCGTATCATTATAGAATTGCCACGCCTAAATGAAAACCACAAGTCCCTGGCAAATATTGTTAATAAAAACGTGGCACAGCTTACATTTACAACGGCAAGGCCACTTGAACACCGGGACATTGTACAGGTACAACAGCAAAAGTTACAAATTTGTAGCAATTATTTTGATTGGCATTATCTATTAATACGGCGTAGACATGAGTCTACGCCGCATCACATCAGGCATTGAGAATTTCGTCGAGATGCAACTCTTCAGAAATCTGTTTAACCCATTTTTCTACACGTTCAGCGGTCAGTTCCGGCTGACGGTCTTCGTCGATAGCCAGACCGACAAAGTGGTCGTCATCTGCCAGACCTTTTGATGCTTCGAAATGATAGCCCGCAGTTGGCCAGTGACCAACGATGGTTGCACCGCGCGGTTCAATGATGTCGCGGATGGTGCCCAATGCGTCGCAGAAATATTCGGCGTAATCTTCCTGGTCACCACAACCAAACAGCGCAACCAGTTTGCCGTTGAAATCAATCTCTTCGAGAGTCGGGAAGAAGTCATCCCAGTCACACTGCGCTTCGCCGTAATACCAGGTTGGGATGCCCAGCAGCAGAATGTCATAAGCTTCCAGATCTTCTTTGCTGCTTTTTGCAATGTCATGGACATCGGCAACGTCTTTACCAAGCTGTTTTTGAATCATTTTTGCGATATTTTCGGTATTACCGGTGTCGCTGCCGAAAAAGATGCCAGTGATAGCCATGAGTGAAATAACCTCTTGAAACTTATTGAAATGGGGGTGGAAAATTGCCCACGGATAAAGGCAATCATAGCAGAACAGGCAGTCTTGCGGAATCAGCAAACGAGCAGGACTGCACACTGTGCTACATGAAAGTGGAAATTTAAACGATGCCCTGACTACGCAGCGCCGCCAGTTGCTGCATTAACATCTCTTCGATCAGTTCGCTACGGCTCATATTGCGCGATTCCGCCAGCTCGTTCAGCGCCTCGACAGCTTCCGCGTTCAGCTTCAGTTCGACACGCTTAAGGCCACGTACTTTGTCGCGTTTTAGCTGGTTGCGTTTATTAATACGCAGCTGTTCATCGCGCGAAAGCGGATTAGTTTTCGGTCGTCCCGGTCGACGCTCGTGCGCGAACAGATCTAATGTCGTACGGTCCGTTTGTTCTTTGGCCATGATCTTGGTGACTTCGGGGGAAACAATCAGCCAGGCCTCTGCCCGGATGGATAGCGCGCCATAATACATCAGCGCGATGAGTCACGCCAACGCCCACGCGCGGAAAGCGACGCGGACGCTGGGTTTTTAATCAGTTGCGTTAATCATTGAGATAGCGACGGATAGCGCGTAATACCGCATCCGGTTTTTCAGCATGGACCCAGTGACCCGCGCCTGCAATCACATGCGCCCGTGCCCGTGGAAATTGTGCCAGTAAATCATCACGGTACTGTTCGCTAACATACGGAGAATTGCCGCCAGGGATAAACAGGGCAGGGTGATCCCATGCCGGGATTTTCTCCCAACCCACAATATGCGGATACTGATCCCACAATACCGGCACGTTAAAGCGCCACTCCCCGTCAACAAAAGATTTCAACAGAAACTGAATCACCCCTTCTTCATTAAGATGCTGGCGCATTATTGCTGCTGCTTGCTGGCGAGTTTGTGCGTCCGATTCACTGACCGCGTTGATGGCCGCGAAAATCTCATCATGCCGGCGAACGTGATAATCGACCGGAGCAATATCAATTGCCACCAGCTTGTCAATCCGATCGGGGGCCAGTGCAGTAAGTGCCATTACCGCTTTACCGCCCATGGAGTGACCGATAAATGTTGCTTTGTCGATCTGCAGTGCATCCAGGGTATCAACAAGATCCTGCGCCATCGCCGGGTAATTCATTACCGGCTCTCTCGGTGAAAGACCGTGGTTACGCATATCAACCTGGATGATATTGTGATCGTTTACCAGATCGCGAGCCAGTACGCCAAGGTTGTCGAGGCTACCAAACAGACCATGGACAAGAACGATGGGAGAATTATTGTGCTGGTTTTGTGCAGTTTGCGCGCGGATATTCAATTTCATGGCAAAGTTCTTTTTTTCGCGTTGTCGGGTTAGGGTATTATGTTGACCATTGTGCCACAGGGCTGCAACAAATAAGGTTTATTCCGAGTTTTTCTGCAAGCCAGGCTTGACGCTATCCGCTGCCGGGATTTATTCATATACTCCTGGCGACTTGTATTCAGCTAAGACACTGCACTGGATTAAGATGAAAACGATTGAAGTTGATGATGAACTCTACAGCTATATTGCCAGCCACACTAAGCATATCGGCGAGAGCGCATCCGACATTTTACGGCGTATGTTGAAATTTTCCGCCGCATCACAGCCTGCTGCTCCGGTGACGAAAGAGGTTCGCGTTGCGTCACCTGCTATCGTCGAAGCGAAGCCGGTCAAAACGATTAAAGACAAGGTTCGCGCAATGCGTGAACTTCTGCTTTCGGACGAATACGCAGAGCAAAAGCGAGCGGTCAATCGCTTTATGCTGCTGTTGTCTACACTATATTCTCTTGACGCCCAGGCGTTTGCCGAAGCAACGGAATCGTTGCACGGTCGTACACGCGTTTACTTTGCGGCAGATGAACAAACGCTGCTGAAAAATGGTAATCAGACCAAGCCGAAACATGTGCCAGGCACGCCGTATTGGGTGATCACCAACACCAACACCGGCCGTAAATGCAGCATGATCGAACACATCATGCAGTCGATGCAATTCCCGGCGGAATTGATTGAGAAGGTTTGCGGAACTATCTAAAACGTTGCAGACAAAGGACAAAGCAATGGCAATCCACAATCGTGCAGGCCAACCTGCACAACAGAGTGATTTGATTAACGTCGCCCAACTGACGGCGCAATATTATGTACTGAAACCAGAAGCAGGGAATGCGGAGCACGCGGTGAAATTCGGTACTTCCGGTCACCGTGGCAGTGCAGCGCGCCACAGCTTTAACGAGCCGCACATTCTGGCGATCGCTCAGGCAATTGCTGAAGAACGTGCGAAAAACGGCATCACTGGCCCTTGCTATGTGGGTAAAGATACTCACGCCCTGTCCGAGCCTGCGTTCATTTCCGTACTGGAAGTGCTGGCAGCGAACGGCGTTGATGTCATTGTGCAGGAAAACAATGGCTTCACTCCGACGCCTGCCGTTTCCAATGCCATCCTGGTTCACAATAAAAAAGGTGGCCCGCTGGCAGACGGTATCGTGATTACACCGTCCCATAACCCGCCGGAAGATGGTGGTATCAAGTACAATCCGCCAAATGGTGGCCCGGCTGATACTAACGTCACCAAAGTGGTGGAAGACAGGGCCAACGCACTGATGGCCGATGGCCTGAAAGGCGTGAAGCGTATCTCCCTCGACGAAGCGATGGCATCCGGTCATGTGAAAGAGCAGGATCTGGTGCAGCCGTTCGTGGAAGGGCTGGCCGATATCGTTGATATGGCGGCGATTCAGAAAGCGGGCCTGACGCTGGGCGTTGATCCGTTGGGCGGTTCCGGTATCGAATACTGGAAGCGCATTGGCGAGTATTACAACCTCAACCTGACCATCGTTAACGATCAGGTCGATCAAACCTTCCGCTTTATGCACCTCGATAAAGACGGTGCGATCCGTATGGACTGCTCCTCCGAGTGTGCGATGGCGGGTCTGCTGGCACTGCGTGATAAGTTCGATCTGGCGTTTGCTAACGACCCGGATTATGACCGTCACGGTATCGTCACTCCGGCAGGTTTGATGAATCCGAACCACTACCTGGCGGTGGCGATCAACTACCTGTTCCAGCATCGTCCGCAGTGGGGCAAAGATGTTGCTGTCGGTAAAACGCTGGTTTCTTCTGCGATGATCGACCGTGTGGTCAATGACTTGGGCCGTAAGCTGGTAGAAGTACCGGTAGGTTTCAAATGGTTTGTTGATGGTCTGTTCGACGGCAGCTTCGGCTTTGGCGGCGAAGAGAGCGCAGGGGCTTCCTTCCTGCGTTTCGACGGCACGCCGTGGTCCACCGACAAAGACGGCATCATTATGTGTCTGCTGGCGGCGGAAATCACCGCTGTCACCGGTAAGAACCCGCAGGAACACTACAACGAACTGGCAAAACGCTTTGGTGCGCCGAGCTACAACCGTTTGCAGGCAGCTGCGACTTCCGCACAAAAAGCGGCGCTGTCTAAGCTGTCTCCGGAAATGGTGAGCGCCAGCACCCTGGCAGGTGACCCGATCACCGCGCGCCTGACTGCTGCTCCGGGCAACGGTGCTTCTATTGGCGGTCTGAAAGTGATGACTGACAACGGCTGGTTCGCCGCGCGTCCGTCAGGCACGGAAGACGCATATAAGATCTACTGCGAAAGCTTCCTCGGTGAAGAACATCGCAAGCAGATTGAGAAAGAAGCGGTTGAGATTGTTAGCGAAGTTCTGAAAAACGCGTAAACACATTTAATAAAAAAAGGGCGGTCGCAAGATCGCCCTTTTTTACTTTGCTTTTTTAACCGTGTTTATTTTTCAGTTCAAAGCGTGGTGATACCAGACCATACAGTGTCCAACCAAGGAAGGTCACGATGGAACCGTACAGCATGGCTTCTTCCCCGGATGAGTACAGCGCATAAAAGCTATACATCGCGCCAACAAAAGCAACAAAGTTTGCAACTTTCGCTTTTGAGGGGGGCACATTAGCGACCTTCTGAATAATGACTAATGCCGCCATCGACAGAATATACGGGATGATATTGGTCACCACGGCCAGGTTAACCAGCACGTTGAACTGGCTGTTCAGTGACGGGCTAATGGTCATCAGTGCCAATCCACTCTGAATAATCACAATGGTCAACATTCCCTGAACCGGTGCATCCACTTTGGTTACACGGGAGAAAATTTTAGGGAAGTAGCCTTCATCAGATGAAGATTTAAACACCTGGGCAATGGTGAACTGCCAGCCAAGCAGCGAACCGCAGCAGGACATCACCATCAGCGCCATAATGACTTTACCCACTTCTGGTGTGAACATCTGTGCGAAGGCCAGGCCAAATGGTGCCGTTGAATTTGCCAGCTCCATATTAGGCACAATCCCTGCAATCACGTTGGTGGAGACGATATAAATCACCGCCGCACCTAACGTACCGCCGAGTACCGCGATTGGCACATTACGTTCCGGGTTTTCCACTACATCAGTATTCGCACACGCAGACTCCAGACCGAGAAAAGCCCACAGCGTCATAGCGATGGAAGAACCTACTGCACTGAAGAACGGTGCATGATGCGGATTCCAGGAATCAACGTAAAGCGTCGGGCTAAACCAGAACCAGCCGATAATGCACAGGCCTACCACCGGAATAATGACCCCCCACACGGTAATGCTACTGATTTGCCCGGTAATGCGCGCACCACCAAAGTTAGCCACGGTACAAATCCACAGCACCCCGATGGTCGCAAGACCAATCTGCACTGGCGACAAACTCGCGCCGAGCAGTTCGGTGCCGTAACCAACCGCCGAAATAGCAATCGCGACGTTAGCAATCAGCAGCGAGACACCGTAGGTGTAGTTCGCCATAAAATTGCCGGACTTACCGAAAGCATACTCGGCATAACCGCCCATACCACCTGATTTACGGCTGAACATACCGCATTTTGCGAATGCCCATGCCAGTGCCATTGAGCCTACGGCTGTCACCAGCCAGGAGATAATTGAAATTGTCCCAACTTCGGCAAGCTTTGTCGGCAGCATGATGATACCGGAGCCCATCATGTTGACCATCGTCAGTATGGTTAACTGAACGACGCCCATTTTGTTCGATTTAGCCTGACTCATAATTTTTCCCCTTTCAACAGGGTGCTTTGCGCATCACGAGGCTTGATGACATAGCACCAAACTTGCTTACGACCATCATGTTCTTCGATATAGACACCCTGAAGCTCCGGTGCAAAACCTGGCAACAGGTTGATCCCTTCTTCCAGAGCGCTGAAGTAACGCAGAACAGCACCACCCCAGATTTCACCCGGAACAACGCACAGCACACCCGGAGGATAAGGAAGCGCACCTTCGGCAGCGATACGGCCTTCTGCATCCGGCAGACGAACCAGCTCCACTTCACCGCGTAAATAGGCGTAGTTGGCTTCTTGCGGATTCATGCTTACGCGTGGGAAGTGTTCCTTACGGAACATCTCTTTTTGCAGTTGTTTCACGTTGTGACGGGCATACAAATCATGCATTTCTTGACACAACTGACGCAGGGTATAACCGGCGTAGCGCTCTTCATGCTGTTTGTAGATGGAAGGCAGCACTTCTGCTAATGGCGCGTCGGACTCAAGCAGTTTTTCGAAGCGTACCAGCAGGGCAACAAGTTGCTGAAGCTTGGCCATATCTTCTGCCGGAGTCAGCAGGAAGAGGATGGAGTTAAGATCGCATTTTTCCGGCACTACGCCATTTTCGCGCAGGAAGTTAGCAAGAATCGTCGCGGGTACACCGAACGCTTCATATTCGCCGTTACGTGCATCAATACCTGGGGTTGTCAGCAACAGTTTGCAAGGATCGACAAAGTATTGATTCTCTGCATAGCCTTCAAAAGAATGCCAGTGTTCCCCTGGTACAAACTGGAAGAAGCGCAGATCAACCGCAATTTGCGCTGTTTCATACGACTGCCAGGGTTTACCATCCACCAGTTCAGGTACGAACGGACGAATATGCTGACAGTTATCGAGGATCAGTTTGCGGGCATTAATGCCATTTACCACACAATCCATCCACATATTACGACCGCTGACACCTTCATGCATTTTGGCGTTGATATCCAGTGCGGCAAACAGCGGATAGAACGGGCTGGTGGAGGCGTGCATCATAAAGGCGTTGTTCATGCGTTTGTGCGGTACATAACGCTGTTGCCCTTTGATGTGGCTGTCTTTTTTATGGATTTGTGAAGTTTGAGAAAAACCAGCCTGCTGTTTATGTACGGATTGCGTAACCAGAATACCCGGATCGTTCTCATTAAGATCCAGCAACAGCGGCGAACAGTCAGCCATCATCGGAATAAACTGTTCATAGCCGACCCATGCGGAGTCAAAGAGGATGTAGTCACACAGATGACCAATTTTATCCACCACCTGACGGGCGTTATAAATCGTACCGTCGTAGGTGCCTAACTGAATCACAGCGAGGCGGAAAGGACGAGCCTCTTTTGCCCGCTGCGGTGCGACTTCCGCGATCAGCTCACGCAGGTAACTTTCTTCAAAACAGTGCGCATCAATGCCACCGATAAAGCCATACGGGTTACGTGCCGTTTCCAGATAAACCGGTGTTGCACCAGCCTGTAGCAACGCTCCGTGGTGGTTAGATTTGTGGTTATTGCGATCAAACAGCACCAGATCACCCGGTGTTAGCAGGGCGTTTAAAACCACTTTGTTAGAAGATGAAGTGCCATTTAGAACGAAGTATGTTTTATCGGCATTAAACACTTTTGCCGCATGTTGCTGTGCAATGCATGGCGCGCCTTCGTGAATCAGCAGATCGCCCATTGCCACATCCGCGTTGCATAAGTCGGAACGGAACAGCGTTTCTCCGAAGTACTCCACGAACTGATTCCCTGCCGGATGACGACGGAAAAACTCACCTCCCTGATGACCCGGGCAGTCAAAAGCGCTATTGCCCTGATTGACATAATCGACCAGTGCGCGGAAGAAGGGCGGGCGCAGTTGCGTTTCATAATGGCTAGCAGCGGTTTCTAACTGACGTCCATAAAACTCTTTCCGTGATTCGCAATGCTCGAAGACACCAGAAATACGTGGCAGATATTCTGCTGGTACACGTTCTTCATTTTCCGTTGCAATAAAAACAGGAATGTCATAGCCAGTAGCGTCTATTTCATCGAGTTTTCCACGTTCAACATCACTGACTGATAAAATAATGGCGGCAACGTCAATATAATTACTTTCGTCTATATTCACGCATGCACGATGAGTGGAAAAACAATCCGGGCAAGAACGACTAACGGCAATTTTTAATTCTGACATTTTGTTCATCTCTTTATTTCAGGTAATAGCAGGTCCTCAATTTCTCAAAGGAGAAATCGATCACGCTGGAAAAAAAGCAAAGCTCCACCGCTGATAAATAAATCAGTAGTTTGCTTTTTGCAGATGCAATAACCCAGACCAGCCCGGTAACTGGCTATACTCGTCATACCTCAAGTTGCAAGTGCTGCGACTCGAATTATTTAGAGTTTAAAAGGGTTAGCAGTATATGAGCACCGAGGAATACAGGTATTAACCTGTAATGCTTAAAGTCAGGGAGACCTGTACGTTGGGGTGCCCTTTAGTCAGAAGACTAGCGGGCATTAAAGAAATGAAAGTCAAAACTATTACGATGGGCAAACTTCATGATATGGGTTGTCCGCCTTATATGAGGCATTAAGCGGTTATTATTTTCCATTTACCTTTACCTCTTGCTGTGTCAGTTGAAGGTAGCGTTATTCTATCCATGAAATGGCTATAATCTGTGAAGAAGATCAACAAAAAACGATCATACCCCAAATAATAAATCATTAATTATGAAT
>NZ_SJWV01000137.1:0-11312 GCF_004352695.1 Escherichia sp. KCJ4928 | reverse complement strand
TTGTACTGATGTATTTATTAAGGTTTAGTCATCTCCTTTTCCATTAAGGCACTCCCCGATATTAATCGGGAAGTACATTGGGATAAATCATAAAAAACTAATGATTATGCTGAAATTCGATTCGCTGAACCACAGACATTAATTTTATTTCTGACAACTTCTTTCATCGCATCCATTCCGACGCGCATATAATAACGAGGATCATTACCCTGCGGATTTTCCGCAAACCAGGCTTTAACCGCGCCAGCGAAGGCTATTTTTAATTCTGTGGCAACGTTCACTTTTGTGACGCCAAGTTCAATAGTGCGACGGACAAATTCATCTGGAACATCGCTGGCACCATGTAGCACCAGAGGAACATCCACCACTTCACGAATTTCCGCCAGCCGCTGGAAATCAATCTTCGGCGTTTTGCTGTATAAGCCGTGCGCCGTACCAATCGCTACCGCCAGGCTGTCGACGCCAGTCAGTTCGACAAAGCGTTTAGCTTCTTGTGGATCGGTCAGGAATGCACTTTCGGCGTCAACGCTCATGTCATCTTCAACACCGCCCAGGCGGCCCAGTTCTGCTTCCACGCTGCAATCCTGTGAGTGGCAGAAGTCAACAACCGATTTCACCAGCTTCACGTTCTCGGCAAACGGGAAGTGGCTGCCGTCGATCATTGCACTGCGCACACCTGCGTGGACTTTACGGCGAATATCATCCAGCGATTCGTGGTGGTCGAGATGCAGCGCCAGTGGCATGTTGTAGGTTGTGGAATAGGCGCTGCACAGGGCGTAGATCTCTTCCAGCGCGATATGTTTAAAGGTCCCCGGCGTTCCGGCGAGGATCACCGGCGATCGCATTTCACTGCACACTTCGAGGATCGCCTGGATCGTCTCGGCGTTATGAATGTTAAAAGCAGGCACCGCGTAGCCATTGGCCTGGGCGTCCTGTAACAGATATTTAGTGGAGATAATGCTCATAATGCGATCCTCTTATGCCTGCCACGGATGAATGATTACGCCTTGCACCACGCGGTTAACGGTGCCACTGGCTGATGGGGTATCCGGCGTATTGCCCATGTGCAGCGACTGCATCAGTGCAAACGTCTGGGCGTACATCAGGAAGCAAAATGCCTGCTCAACGTCGATAAAGTGACGTGACGGCGGCAGGATAATATGTGGACCGGCAGCGACGATGTCGGTGCTTTCCGCGGCGATGGCGATTACGCGCATTGCCTGGTTGTCACGGCGGAGTTCAGCCAGCAGATCAAGATCATACTGACGGGTGTAAGGGTGGCTGGAGACAAATACCACCACCAGTGTTTCGTTATCGACCAGCGATTTTGGTCCATGACGGAATCCGGTTGGAGAATCATAAAAGGCCGCCAGTTTACCCGCCGTCAGTTCCAGCACTTTCAGCGCCGACTCGCGTGCTGCGCCCTGTAAGCCACCGCTGCCGAGATAAACGATCCGTTTCCACGGTGCGTAACCAAACACACCTTCGCTGAAATCGCCCAGTGAGGTCAGGATCGCCTGGCAACGATCCGCCACGTCGCGGAAGGTTTGGCTGTTGATCGTCTCAGGTGCGAAAACCGCGAGGCAGCTGGCCATCATGGTGGTAATGCTGCTGGTCATCGCAAAGCCGCGATCGTGCGTTTCTGCGGGCATCAGCAGGGCAAATGCGTTATCGCTGTTGATCGCGTTTTGGTAAAGAGCGCCCGCTTCGTTGCAGGTGATCGGCAGGTGATAGCATTCCGGTACAAATTGATTTGCCAGTTCCACGGCAGCGACGCTTTCCGGGCTGTTGCCGGATCGACCGAAGGAGATCAACAGCAGCGGATGAGCTGGATTCAGGTAGTCCATCGGATTGGTGACCAGATCGGTGGTCGGTACGGCGCTGAAGTTTTTACCGGTATGGCTGGCGAGCCACGGCGCGATGATGTCACCGATAAATGCCGACGTTCCGGCTCCGGTCAGGATGATCCGCAGATTCTCTTTGCGCAGTAACGGTTCAAGGAAGTTATTGAGCGCGGAACGTAGCGCGTCGATGTTGGTGAGTGAACGGATCCATGCGCGAGGCTGATGGCGGATCTCTTCTTCAGTCCATGTACCGGTTGCGGCGGCAGCAGGGGTGTAATTTTCTGGCATAACTCAATCCTTAGTCTGATGAACTTGACGTCGGGCGTTGTCGCTTTCACTTGCCTTTCGTTTCATTTCACTTGGTGATGTCTTTCGTTGATTAAAATCTATAGAAAAGAAACTGAAAGTTCAATGGAGAAAAAGGAAATAAAACGAAATCTGTGATCGTTGAAAGAAAAGACAAGGGAAGATTAAGAATTGCGTAATGACGTCGCTATGTTCACCGATTGCCGGATGCGGCGTACCGTAGGTCGCATAAGACGCGTTAGCGTCGCATCCGACACCGCTGCACAGATCAAAAAGAAAGAAAAAGAAAGGCCTTACGGGGGAAGTGAAGGCCCAATAATGGAGCAAACCATCAAAACGAAGCTAATTGACCCTGAATCCAGATTTGTTGCACATGTAGCCCGCTATCCAGCGCAACGACGCTGGCGCGTTTGCCCGGTTTAAGCGATCCCAGAACACCATCAACACCCAGCATTCGCGCCGGATGCAGCGACGCCATATGGATGGCTTCCGCAGGCGTTACGCCCGTCAACTCGACCATATTGCGCACTGCCGCATCAACAGACAGCGTACTGCCCGCCAGCCCACCAGACGCGGTACGGACAACGCCACCGTGCATC
This sequence comes from Escherichia sp. KCJ4928, assembly GCF_004352695.1. NCBI lineage: Bacteria > Pseudomonadati > Pseudomonadota > Gammaproteobacteria > Enterobacterales > Enterobacteriaceae > Escherichia > Escherichia sp. KCJ4928. The sequence goes on along the minus strand of NZ_SJWV01000137.1, from coordinate 8,563 downwards.
TGCACTTCTTCACCACATAACGTATAGCGACCATCCGGCATCCCAGCTGCCTGCATCGCGTCGGTGATCAGTACGATTCTCTCTTTCGCACAGCAACAACACAGCGACATTGCCGCCGGATGCACATGATGACCATCGGCTATCAGTTCCAGCCAGGCGCGCTTGTCCGTTAATCCCGCGCCAACCATTCCCGGTTCGCGGTGATGTAAACCTGTCATCCCGTTATAGCAATGCACCAGGCCGTCGGCACCAGCATCAAACGCGGCGCGAGTTTGTTGCCAGGTCGCCGCGCTATGCCCCAGCATCACTCGTACATTTTGCTGTTTAAGATGGCGGATGGCCTGCAATGCCCCCTCTTTTTCCGGTGCCAGCGCTACCACGCGTAAGGTGTGCTGAGAAACGGCAATCAATTGATCCAGCTCGGCAATTTCAAGCTCGCGAAACAATTCCGGCGGATGCGCGCCTTTATTCTGCGGCGTGAAGTACGGTCCTTCGAGATAACTCCCCAGCACTTGCGCACCAGGTCCGCCGCGTTGGCAACGTTGAGCAATACGTTTCAGCGCCGCATGAATGCTGTTAAGCGGCGCGGTTACGGTAGTCGGCAACCAACTGCCGACACCTTCGCGTGCCTTGTGCATTGCCAGCTTGTCGAGTACATCCGGCGCGTCATCCATTACATCAACGCCCGCACCACCGTGTACATGGGTGTCGATGTAAGCGGGGCAGAGCAGTTCCGCATCGCGTTCAGTCACGCCCACTGGAATCGGTTCGATTGCTGCGATGACACCGTCAGCAATACGCAACTGATGGTCATCGAGCCATCCCTCTTCAGTCAGCAGCCTTCTGGCGCGCAGAACGTGTGTCATATTCCTTCCTCGACCGGACATTCTTCATGGCAGCGGCCTAACTCGTCCACCAGACTGGTCAGCCCTCGGTGTCCACACTCCAGCGCCTGTACACGGAATTCTTCACCGCTTAACCCTTCGCGCTCCAGCACCATCTCCAGTAGCAGTTGCAAATTGGTGCCGGTGATCACTTCACAGCCCGGTTTTTGCATCGCCAGCGTTGAAGCTACGCGAAACGGCGTGCCGCCCAGCAAATCCGTCAGAAAAACAATGCCGTCTTCACAATCCAGTTGGGCGATGGCCTCTTCAAGCTGCGATGTAAGCAGCGCGGTGCTTGAGGTTTCCGGAAAATCGATGGCGATAAACTGCGATTGCTCACCGAGAATTTGCTTCATTGCTTTTTCCATGCCGCTGGCAAACCCGCCATGCCCTGTCAAAATAATACTTAACATCTAATACCTCATTGTATTTAAAGGAAATGGCAGAATTTACCGACGATGCCGAGAACCACGGTAACTGCAATCAGACGCAGCGGACTCCAGCCGCGGCGTACCAGCCAGAACATGGTCAAGGTGTAGACCAGCGGTAAGAAGGCAGGCATCAGTTTGTCAATAACATCAGTCTGTAACTTAACCACTGCGTCGCCCGCAGTGATTTCCAGCGTGGTGCTTAAACGAACATAGGTTGCCACCAGCGCGCCGATTACCGTCATCCCAACGATAGACGCAGCATGGCCGACTTTTTTGGTATTCGCTTTAATGAGTGGAATCGCCGCCACGCCCATGCGGTAAGCATAATGCGCCAGACCAAAACGCAGCCCCAGGTGTACCACGTTGAACAGCACAATAAATACGACTGCGCCAAGAATAGAGCCTTGTAGCGCAAGGCTTGCGCCTATCCCGCCACAAATCGGCAGTAGCGTCAGCCAGAACATCGCATCACCAATCCCGCCGAGCGGCGCACCGACGGCAATTTTGGTGCTCTGAATACTGTTAACGTCCTGCTTAGAACGCTCCATCGCAAGGATAATGCCGATAACAAATGTCACCAGAAACGGATGGGTATTGAAGAAACCCATATGCCCCTTCATGGCGCGCGCCAGGTCGCGTTTATTAGTGTGGATCTTTTTCAGAGCAGGCAGCAGACCGTACAACCAGCCAGAAGCCTGCATACGTTCGTAGTTAAAAGACGCTTGTAACAGCATGGAACGCCAGGCGACGCGGTTGATATCTTTTTTCGTCAGCTCCGCGCCAATGCTCTGATCTTCATACACGTTTTCATTGACGCCAGTCAGCAATGTTTCTTCGTTTTCACTGACGTTCGGCAGGGTGGTTTGATTAGATGCCATCTTCAAATTCCTCTTTCTGTGCCGCAGGTTGAGTCGGTTCAGGAGATTTACGCAGCAGGTCGATCAGCGCCATCGCCAGCGCAGCGGCAGCAATAGCCAGCACCGGTAACTTGAGCCAGGCTGCGGCAACAAAGCCCAGGATGAAGTAGGGGATGTAGACGTTTTTCATCATGATTTTCAGCAGCACGGCAAAACCGATTGCTGGCATGATGCCGCCCGCGACGCCGAGGCCGTCGATTAATCGTTGCGGCAGGACATCAATGATGGTTTTTGCATGTTCCGCGCCGAAGTAGATAGGCAGGAAAGCGCAGAGAAAATAGAAAGTGCCGAGAGCCAGCAGTGCCAGATAGTTCACGCGTTCAATGCCGCGAGTATCGGCGTTCTCCGCCATCCGGTCGCAGCGAGACATCACGCCAGACATCACCGAGAACAGGAAGGTAATCCCCATCTGTACTGCGACAGCGAAAGGTACGGCGACACCGACCGCGACATCGGGTTTCACGCCAGTAGTAATGGCAAACGCCGTGCCGACGATAGTACCGATAATCACGTTAGGCGGCTGTGCGCCCGCTAGCGGGGCCAGCCCCATCCACACCAGTTCCAGCGTACCGCCGGTTAAAATTCCGGTATGCAGATCGCCAAGTACCAGCCCGACCAACGGGCCGAGGACCACCGGGCGGTGCATATGGGTTAAGCCGTTAAACATATCCAGGCCAGCGATAAAGGCGATAATGCCCAACGCAAATGCCTGCAACAGGCTGATTTCCATGATGAATCCCTCAAAGTAATTTAAAGAGGTCCACAGCAGGCTCTGTCGGGACGCCCTGAACGAAGCATTCCACCCCAGCGGCTTTCAGGTCGTTAAATGCTGCGATATCGCCCGCATCCACAGAAACCGTTTTGGCGATTTGTTGTTTGCCATTGGCGTAGTGCATATTGCCAACGTTAATGCGATTCACCGGAACGCCACCTTTCACCAGCGTCAGGAAATCGGCGGGTGTTTTACAAACCAGCAGGATTTTCTGTCGATCGGCGGCGCGATGAATGTTGTCGATAACTTTTTGCAGCGTCCAGAAACGTACGGCGATCCCTTCTGCCAGTACCATTTCCATCAGGTTTTGTTGTACCGGATCTTCGGCAACCTCATCGTTGGCTACCAGCACCAGATTTGCCCCCGCAAATCCGACCCATTGAACGCCGACCTGACCGTGAATCAAGCGTTCATCAATCCGGCTTAAAACAATATTTGGCATAGCGTGTTCCTCTTTGTTTTGCTTATTGGCCTTCACAGGCTGTGTGGTACTGCGCCAGGATGTCCTGAATATGGTTGATAATGAGTTCCCGTGGCGTCGGTTGCAGCTCGCCGGAGCGAACTTTCACGTATTGCAGCGGCAGATACTGGCTGATGAGCGGTAGCGGAATTGGTGAATCCGCCAGATTACGTACCAGATGAGCGAAAGCGTCATCAATCTGGCTGTCCGGCCAGTAATAGCGCACGCGATCCGAGTAGCTATAACCACGCGCCAGACGACGCGCGTTGCCGTCACCGTGGTAGTGGCTTTGCCAGTATTCCGGGCGGTCGAGCATCACGTCTTCCAGCACCTGACGCAGACCAGAACAGGCTTTCGCTGGCACCAGTTCTTCTTCAATCGCCGCCAGAGAGAACAGAGCTTCACGCAGGGCGAAGGTCAGCGCTGGGCCAACTTTCAGAATGGCAAAGTGGTCAATCACCAGCTGGCGCAGCGATTGCGGCGTTTGATAATCGGTAGAGTGCGCTTCGAAAATCAGCGTTTCGTAGTTTTCGACCATCTGGCTTAAGGCGCTCGCTTTGGCGGGCTGATAATCAATAACGTTGGTGTGATCGAATTCGACGCCGGGTTGAACCACCAGGGCAATGATGCGTGGCCAGATGGCATTCAAACCTTGCTTTTCAAAGGCGTGACGATGGGCTTCCAGCGTGGCGCGGGCGGCATCCGGCGTGGTGACCGCCAGCTCGCTTAAGGTTTCATGCGCGCCGCCAGGTACCGGCACTTCGGTACCAATGACATACTCCAGATCGGCTTCGCCAAAGTGTTCAAGACAGGTTTCTTCCGCCACTTTCGCCAGACGGGCGGCGCGTTCAGCCACGATGTCATCAGTTAAGGGAATCGGATCGTCCTGACAGGACATGCTGCAATCAAGGTGGATTTTTTTGAATCCTGCCGCAACGTAGCTTTTAATCAAATCATCGGCATTGGCCATTGCCTGAGCGGCCGGCAGGTTTTGCCAGCGGTTTGGCCCCAGATGGTCACCACCCAGAATCAACGCATCCTGCGGGAAATTCAACGAGTCGGCGAGCTGACAAACAAAGCCGCGAAAATCGGCGGGCGTCATTCCGGTATAACCGCCGAACTGGTCTACCTGATTGGAGGTTGCTTCAATCAGTAACGGCGTTTGGTTTGCACTGGCGTAGCGGATTGCAGCCTCCAGCACCAGCGGATGTGCGGAACAAACGGCATAAATTCCATTTGTTTTGCCCGCTTTGTGCTGTCTCACCATTTCTGTCATATGTTTCACTTTCCTCTCCAGTTCAGATTACTGCGATATTAATCTTTCGTTTTGTTTCAGTTGATACTGCGTCATGGTGAGATAAAAATAAAACGAAAGATAATAGTTTTCTGATCTGATTCACAAAAGAAACATAATGAAAGTCACTGAAACGAGAGTAGCTTGCGTCAATGGGCAAGGTGGGCTTGCATTTGCTTAATAGAAAGGCGTTAATAGGCAAAACGAAATGAAACGAAAGTTTTACGAAAGGACTTACTATGAGTAATACCGACGCTTCAGGTAAGAAGCGAGTGACTGGCACCAGCGAGCGACGAGAACAGATCATTCAGCGTCTGCGACAGCAAGGGAGTGTGCAGGTTAACGATCTGTCGGCATTGTATGGCGTATCTACTGTGACGATCCGCAATGATCTGGCGTTTCTGGAAAAGCAGGGGATCGCTGTGCGTGCCTATGGTGGCGCGTTGATCTGCGATAGCACGACGCCGTCAGTCGAGCCATCAGTGGAAGATAAAAGCGCGCTGAACACCGCGATGAAACGCAGCGTTGCGAAAGCTGCCGTTGAGTTGATTCAGCCTGGTCATCGGGTGATCCTCGATTCCGGGACTACCACTTTTGAGATTGCTCGTCTGATGCGTAAGCACACTGACGTAATTGCGATGACCAACGGTATGAACGTGGCTAATGCGTTGCTGGAAGCGGAAGGCGTTGAGCTGCTGATGACCGGCGGGCATTTGCGCCGTCAGTCGCAATCTTTTTACGGCGATCAGGCTGAGCAATCGCTGCAAAATTACCACTTCGATATGCTGTTTCTTGGTGTAGATGCGATCGATCTGGAGCGCGGCGTCAGCACACATAATGAAGATGAAGCCCGTTTAAACCGTCGGATGTGCGAAGTTGCGGAACGGATCATCGTGGTCACCGATTCCAGTAAATTCAATCGTTCCAGTTTACATAAGATCATTGATACTCAACGTATCGACATGATCATTGTTGATGAAGGCATTCCTGCGGATAGTCTGGAAGGACTGCGAAAGGCTGGGGTTGAAGTGATTCTGGTCGGGGAGTGAGAAAGGGTGCCCGCTGGTCAACACGAATACGTTCGGCGGGCATTGTGAACACCATCAATGGTTTTCTTCTGTCTCTTGGGTGAAGCTTTCCCAGTCGGCAGGAGGATGTCCTCTTTTTAACATTTTGCTGAATACGGTATAGGCATCTGTTTTTTTACCGTAGGTGCGCAGAGTGTTTTCATCGTTCATCCATCCCAGAATGATGACTTTCTCTTTTTCACTATAACGAAAGAAGAGACGATAACGACCAGCACCAAATTTTACCCGTGACCAGTCTTTATTTTTCCCAGAGCCTAACGACTTGCCATGACGGAATGCCGGTGATGATGGATTGACCGTGATATGCTCCTCAATCACTTTATGGACTACCGCCAATAACTTTGTGGCGGCTTTTCTCTGATAATTTTCAGGATCTTTTCCCTTTAATGTCTCGACTTCGGCAACTAAAGCGTCGTAGGTTTCCTGAAAACAGGGATGAGCATATAGCACCCAACCATTAACCCTTTGTGGAAAATCCATTATTCGTCGTCGCCAATCTCATCATCAATGTTGACGTCCATGCCAGCGACAAGTTTCTTTCCTTGTTGAATGTTGAATGTTGAATGTTGAATGTTGAATGTTGAATGTTGAATGTTGAATGTTGAATGTTGAATGTTGAATGGACGAGTTTTTTGCGGGTTGTTCTGGATATCTGCATCCAGAAAACGCAAAAATGCATTCATAGTATGATCCTCCTGTTCATCTCCCAGTCGGCACATAAAGACTTGCCCACCAGGCAGAATTTCGTAATGAATGCTGTCCTGGCCTGGCTTCAGTTTTAAGGCCTCACGCACTGGCGCGGGGATAGTTGTTTGTCCGCGTATCGTGACCTTTGATTCAGTGGTCAGTACAGCGTGAGAGCGAGCATTAGCGGGCATGATTCACTGTCCTTTTACAGCCTGTTTTCTGCTCAAATTATAAGCTTGAACTAAGGTAATGCAAATGCATTATTAATGGACGTGGGGGCTTTAAACAATAAAAACATGGCACTAAGGCCATGTTTTGCGAGGGACGTTCCAAAAGAAATCAGGTCACCGGTGCCGGGTTAAACACTGCCAGCTGGTTATGCAGCCCCCATTGATCCGAGAAGGTTTTCTTCTTCCCGCTGGCGACGTCGAGAATAAAGTGGAACAACTTCCAGCCCACCTCTTCAATGGTTTCTTCGCCGGTGGCGATAGTGCCCGCGTTAATATCCATTAAATCAAACCAGCGGTTCGCCAGCTCGGTGCGGGTCGCCATTTTAATGACGGGTACCGCCATCAGGCCGTACGGCGTACCACGACCGGTCGTAAACACTTGCACGGTGATACCCGAAGCCACCTGTTGCGTGCCACAGACAAAATCGCTGGCTGGCGTCGCGGCGTAAATTAATCCGCGTTTAGTCGGGCGTTGACCGGGCGACAGCACTTCAACAATTGCGCTTTTACCCGATTTAGCAATGGAGCCGAGTGCCTTCTCTACCACGTTTGCCAGACCGCCTTTCTTGTTGCCCGGCGAAGGGTTGGCGCTGCGGTCGGTTTTTCCCATATTGAGATAGTTATCGTACCACTCCATCTCCTCCAGCAGCCGTTTGCCGACCTCTTCGTTCACTGCGCGTGGTGTTAGCAGATGGATCGCGTCACGCACTTCCGTGACTTCTGAGAACATCACCGTTGCGCCGCAGCGCACCAGTAGATCAGACGCATAGCCAACCGCCGGGTTTGCCGTTACGCCAGAAAAGGCATCGCTGCCACCGCACTGCATGCCGACAACCAGTTCTGAAGCCGGACAGGTTTCTCGCTGACGTTGATTCAGTTTTTGTAGATGGCGTTCGGCGACCTGCAAAATATCCTCGACCATGGACTGAAAACCGACATGCTTTTCATCCTGCAAACTGACAATGCTGGCGCTTTCTACTGGAATAGCTTGCACATCATCCGTGCCGACCAGCAGGCGCTCAGGCTGCAACTTTTCACAACCCAGACCAATCACCATTACTTCGCCGCCAAAGTTAGGGTTCAGCGAAATATTGTGGATGGTACGAATAGGCACAACTGCCGCCGGTGCGTTAATCGCCACGCCACAGCCGTACAAATGATTCAGCCCCACCACGCCATCGACGTTCGGGTATTTCGGTAGCAGATCGCGTTCAATGATTTTTACTACATAGTCCACCACGCCTGCCACACAGTGGACGCTGGTGGTGATGCCGAGCAGGTTTTTGGTGCCCACGCTGCCATCGGCATTGCGATAGCCCTCAAAGGTGTATCCTTCCAGCGGCGGTAAGGGGGCCGGGACTTTGGTTGCCAGTGGCAGCGTGTGTAACGGCGGCGCTTCCGGTAGTACAACCATTGATTCGTCGATCCAGCTTCCGCGTGGGATTGCACGCACGGCGTAACCAATCACTTCACCATAACGAATAATTTCACCATTAGCCGGAATGTCCAGCAATGCGACTTTATGCCCCTGGGGAATATGTTCAATTAATTCCAGTCCATCCGGAAAACGCGTTCCTGCTTTCAGGCCATTATCATTAACAATAATTGCCACATTATCTGTGTCGTGAACTTTTATATAAAACGCAGTTGGCGTTTCTTGTCTGATTTCGATGTTGGCCATTGTACTATATTCTCCAGCCAGGGGTTATTAAAATGAGGACCTGGTCTCATTTAAAAATAAATGACTTCATTGGGTGAAATAAGAATGTCAGGAGTTTAAACGCAGAAATGTGATCAATG
>NZ_SJWV01000136.1:0-11374 GCF_004352695.1 Escherichia sp. KCJ4928 | reverse complement strand
ATTTTATGCTTTAACATATATCAGTACGCTCATAAAAATCCATTTATAATTATCAACATGACACGTTGATATTTTCATCTTTTACTTATTCAAAGCCATATTTTCAATCCCAAAAAAAACCGAACCAAACGTGTAAATTATTCCGGTGCGAGTAAGAATTATGAGGAATGGCTATCAGTATTGTCATTTTCAGAAAATATTTATCCTGCATCGGTGAGTCAGAGCTAGATCAGACTTTTGCTAAATTCGCAAAAGACTTTGCACATTTTGCTAATTTCACCGTACCGCTCTGTGACGTACTATAGTCGACAAACGTCTCACCTTGAGGTTAAAAAATGAGCAACATCCTGATTATCAACGGCGCGAAAAAATTCGCCCACTCCAATGGTCAACTGAACGACACCCTGACCGAAGTCGCGGATGGCACACTGCGCGACCTCGGGCATGATGTCCGCATCGTTCGCGCCGACAGCGACTACGATGTCAAAGCGGAAGTACAAAACTTTCTCTGGGCTGATGTGGTGATCTGGCAGATGCCAGGCTGGTGGATGGGCGCGCCGTGGACAGTGAAAAAATATATTGATGATGTATTCACCGAAGGTCATGGAACGCTGTATGCCAGCGATGGCCGTACCCGCAAAGATCCGTCAAAAAAATACGGTTCCGGCGGCCTGGTACAGGGCAAAAAATATATGCTTTCTCTGACCTGGAACGCACCAATGGAAGCCTTCACCGAAAAAGATCAATTCTTCCACGGCGTTGGCGTCGACGGTGTGTATCTGCCGTTCCATAAAGCAAACCAATTCCTTGGCATGGAACCGCTGCCGACATTTATCGCTAATGACGTGATAAAAATGCCTGATGTTCCCCGCTATACTGAAGAATATCGCAAGCATCTTGTGGAAATTTTTGGTTAACTAGAGCTCAGGCTTTAGAAGGAGTTAACCATGCTTACCGTAATCGCAGAAATCCGTACTCGTCCTGGTCAACATCACCGTCAGGCGGTATTGGATCAGTTTGCTAAAATCGTTCCAACCGTACTGAAAGAAGAAGGTTGCCACGGCTATGCGCCAATGGTGGATTGCGCTGCTGGCGTGAGTTTCCAGTCTATGGCACCGGATTCTATCGTGATGATTGAGCAGTGGGAAAGCATCGCGCATCTTGAAGCGCATCTGCAAACCCCGCACATGAAGGCGTACAGCGAAGCCGTAAAAGGCGACGTGCTGGAGATGAATATCCGCATCCTGCAACCTGGGATTTAAACCTGCCTTGTTTGCCCGGCCATCCTGACCGGGCAATGTTCTTTCCTTTAAACCTCAATCTCCGCCATGTCGCCTTTCTCTTGCAACCAGTTGCGGCGATCTTCCGAGCGTTTCTTCGCCAGCAGCATATCCATCATCGCGTCAGTACGCTGATCGTCTTCATCATCGATAGTCAACTGCACCAGACGGCGAGTGTTCGGATCAAGCGTGGTTTCACGCAATTGCATCGGGTTCATTTCCCCCAGACCTTTAAAACGCTGGACGTTCGGCTTGCCTTTCTTGCGTTTTAATTGCTCAAGTACGCCCTCTTTCTCTTCTTCCGTCAGCGCGTAATAAACCTCTTTCCCGAGATCAATACGGTAGAGCGGTGGCAGTGCGACGTAAACGTGACCGTGTTTCACCAACGCGCGGAAGTGTTTTACGAACAAAGCGCAGAGCAGCGTGGCAATGTGCAGACCATCAGAGTCCGCATCCGCGAGGATACAGATTTTGCCATAACGAAGCTGGCTCAGATCGTCGCTGTCAGGATCGATACCGATCGCTACCGAAATATCATGCACTTCCTGCGAGGCCAGCACTTCGTCGGAAGAAACTTCCCAGGTGTTAAGGATCTTACCTTTCAGTGGCATGATCGCCTGATATTCGCGATCGCGCGCCTGCTTGGCAGATCCGCCTGCGGAGTCACCTTCCACAAGGAACAGTTCGGTACGGTTAAGATCCTGCGCGGTACAGTCAGCCAGTTTGCCAGGCAGTGCTGGGCCGCTGGTCAGCTTTTTGCGCACCACTTTTTTAGCCGCACGCATACGGCGCTGGGCGCTGGAAATCGCCATCTCCGCCAGCAGCTCCGCCGCCTGAACGTTCTGGTTCAGCCACAGGATAAAGGCATCTTTCACCACGCCTGAAACGAATGCCGCGCATTGACGCGAAGAGAGACGCTCTTTGGTCTGCCCGGCAAACTGCGGATCCTGCATTTTCACCGACAGAACATAGGCGCAGCGATCCCAGATATCTTCCGCCGACAGCTTCACGCCGCGCGGCAGAATGTTGCGGTATTCACAGAACTCACGCATCGCGTCCAACAGGCCCTGACGCAGACCATTAACATGGGTACCGCCCTGCATCGTTGGGATAAGGTTGACGTAGCTTTCGGTCAGCAGTTCACCGCCTTCCGGCAGCCACAGTAGCGCCCAGTCCACAGCTTCAGTATCGCCAGCGAAATTACCGATAAACGGTTTTTCTGGCAGCGTCGGTAAACCGTTTACCGCTTCCGCCAGGTAATCATTCAGACCGTCCTGATAGCACCAGCGCTGTTCGGTGTTGTTGATCTCATCTTTAAAGGTAATCTCAACGCCGGGGCACAGTACTGCTTTGGCCTTCAGCACATGCGTCAGGCGTGAAACAGAAAAACGCGGGCTGTCAAAGAAGGTTTCATCCGGCCAGAAGTGCACGCTGGTACCGGTATTGCGTTTACCGCAAGTGCCGACAACCTGTAAATCCTGCACCTTTTCGCCATTTTCAAAGGCGATGTTATAAACCTGACCATCGCGGCGCACGTTAACTTCTACGCGCTTCGACAGGGCGTTAACCACCGAAATCCCCACGCCATGCAGGCCGCCAGAGAACTGGTAATTTTTGTTAGAGAATTTACCGCCTGCATGCAGACGGCAAAGAATCAGTTCAACCGCCGGTACACCCTCTTCCGGGTGAATATCCACCGGCATCCCGCGCCCATCGTCAATAACTTCTAACGACTGGTCAGCATGTAAGATTACATCCACGCGTTTTGCGTGACCCGCCAGTGCTTCATCGACACTGTTATCAATAACTTCTTGCCCCAAATGGTTAGGGCGAGTGGTATCGGTATACATCCCCGGACGGCGGCGAACCGGCTCAAGCCCGGTGAGTACCTCAATGGCATCAGCGTTATAAGTTTGCGTCATGGTTTAAGTTAGCAATTCGAGTTGATCGTCAGAGATGGTGCAGACCAAGAAAATCGACGATCGGGTTGAAATAATCTTCGAAGCCCGTGAATGCGTGGTTGCCGCCTTCTATGACAGTCTGGCGGCAGGAAGCGTAGTACGCCACCGCCTGGCGGTAATCCAGCACTTCATCTCCCGTCTGTTGCAGCAGCCAGATCAAATCCGGCGCTTCCAGCGGGTCAATCTGCATGACTTTGAGATCGTAAATATGGCGTGACTCTAGCACATATTGCTGCCCGGTGTAGGGGTTCTCGTTCTGACCGAGATAGTCCGTCAGCAGTTCAAACGGGCGCACCGCCGGGTTTACCACCACTGCGGGCAGCATAAAACATTGTGACAACCAGGTGGCGTAATATCCCCCCAGTGACGAACCGACAATACCCAGCGAATCGCCGCCATGTTCCAGGACAATGGATTCCAGCAGCTCTGCCGCGTCGGAAGGATACGGCGGCAACTGCGGAATGATCATCTCAACGTCAGGGTGATGTTCCGCCAGCCAGTTTTTTAACAAGCTCGCTTTTGCAGAGCGCGGCGAGCTGTTGAAACCGTGTAAATAAAGAAGCGTAGACATCAGTAGCCTTCTGAAGCGGTATCAGGTTGGAAACGTGTGTCCGCCAGGCGATGCACCTCGGTGGTCAGCGTGCCATCAGCATGTAACTCGAGAGTACGCCAGCCGGGCGCGATAGTATCCAGCGTAAAGTTGGAACAGTGCGGCTTAAACTGCACACAGGTCGACGGCGTTGCCAGCAGGCGGCGACCGTTCCAGTCGAGATCCAGCTCCTGATGAATATGACCGCACAGCAAGTATTTGACGTGCGGAAACTTCGCCAGCACGGTATCCAGTTCGCCCGCGTTACGCAGACTGTGTTGATCGAGCCAACTACAACCCGCAGGTAGCGGATGATGATGCAGCAGCAGCAACGTATGGCGTTCTGGCGCATCGGCCAGTTTACGTTCCAGCCACTCAAGCTGAAACTCGCTCAGCTCACCGTGCGGCACGCCAAACACCTGGCTATCCAGCAACAGGATTTGCCATTGCTCACCAATAAACACGCGCTTCGCCGGGGAGATACCCGCATCCTGTAACGCGCTGTACATCGCGGGCTGGAAATCGTGGTTGCCCGGCAGCCAGACGCAGGGCGCACGAAAACTTGCGATGCCTTCAGCGAAATGCTGATAGGCCGCAGAGGATTGATCCTGCGCTAAATCACCTGTCGCGACAATCAGGTCGAATTCGTGCTGATGTGGACGAATCGCCTCCAGCACCGCCTGGTAGCTTTCCCAGGTGTTTACCCCTAACAGGGCTTCGTGCTTTTGTGCAAACAGGTGAGTATCGGTAATTTGTAAAATCCTGACTCTGGCCTCACCAGCCAGAGGAAGGGTTAACAGGCTTTCCAAATGGTGTCCTTAGGTTTCACGACGCTAGTAAACCGGAATCGCCATCGCTCCATGTGCTAAACAGTATCGCAACCAGTCCGCTAAAAACTGGTTAATTTGATGCTTTTCGTCGCGTTGATGCAACTTTTTATTAGGATAATCATACCGCGCTTTGAAGCGAAAAATCTGCTGGCTTGAACACACTTCAGCCACCATCGCGTCATGATACAGACGCACCGTCATTGACGGAAGGCTCCAGTAACTGATCGCGGGCGCAGTCTGTTCTATTGTCACCAGGGTAGTGTATCGGGTCGATTCCACAATCGTCAGCCGATATTGGGCGTTTGCCACCTGATAGCTTACAGTTTCGCCGGGTGCGTCATTGCGCGGTAACAAACGGCGCAATTGTGAAAAGTTCATCTCGCACAGGCGCATCATTTCAGGAAAGTCAGGTGTGTAACGCTTCATTTATGCCCACTCATTTTTTAACGCTTGATGATGCAGCTGCAGCCATTGCAAAGCGATGACCGATGCTGCGTTGTCGATTTTCCCCTCTTCTACCCACTGGTATGCCTGTTCCCGGCTTACCACATGAACGCGAATATCTTCGTTTTCATCAGCCAGACCATGAATACCGCTTGCGGTCGTGGCGTCCACTTCGCCCACCATAATTGACGAACGCTCACTGGTGCCCCCCGGGCTTGCCAGGAAACTTAACACCGGTTTGGTCCGTTTGACTATCAGTCCCGCCTCTTCAATCGCTTCGCGACGGGCAACATCTTCCACACTTTCACCCTCTTCTATCATCCCGGCAACCATCTCCAGTAGCCAGGGGGTTTCACTGGTGTCGTATGCGGCAATCCGAATCTGCTCAATCAGCACAACTTCATCACGCACTGGGTCAAAGGGTAGCAAGACTGCGGCGTGACCGCGCTCAAAAATTTCCCTCCGTACCTCATGACTCATTTGCCCGTTGAATAAACGATGACGAAATCTATAAAGATCTAATGAAAAAAAGCCGCGATAAAGTGTTTCTCGTGCAATAATTTCTACATCGTTTTTGCCAAATGTAACGGGCAGGTTGTCTGGCTTAAGCATTGTTAATGTCCTGGCACTAATAGTGAATTAAATGTGAATTTCAGCGACGTTTGACTGCCGTTTGAGCAGTCATGTGTTAAATTGAGGCACATTAACGCCCTATGGCACGTAACGCCAACCTTTTGCGGTAGCGGCTTCTGCTAGAATCCGCAATAATTTTACTGTTTGATCGCGCTAAATACTGCTTCACCACAAGGAATGCAAATGAAGAAATTGCTCCCCATTCTTATCGGCCTGAGCCTTTCTGGGTTCAGTTCGTTGAGCCAGGCCGAGAACCTGATGCAAGTTTATCAGCAAGCACGCCTTAGTAACCCGGAATTGCGTAAGTCTGCCGCCGATCGTGATGCTGCCTTTGAAAAAATTAATGAAGAGCGCAGTCCATTACTGCCACAGCTAGGTTTAGGTGCAGATTACACCTATAGCAACGGCTACCGCGACGCGAACGGCATCAACTCGAACGCGACCAGTGCGTCCCTGCAGTTAACTCAATCCATTTTTGATATGTCGAAATGGCGTGCGTTAACGCTGCAGGAAAAAGCTGCAGGGATTCAGGACGTCACATATCAGACCGATCAGCAAACCTTGATCCTCAACACCGCGACCGCTTATTTCAACGTGTTGAATGCTATTGACGTTCTTTCCTATACACAGGCACAAAAAGAAGCGATCTACCGTCAATTAGATCAAACCACCCAACGTTTTAACGTGGGCCTGGTAGCGATCACCGACGTGCAGAACGCCCGCGCGCAGTACGATACCGTGCTGGCGAACGAAGTGACCGCACGCAATAACCTTGATAACGCGGTAGAGCAGCTGCGCCAGATCACCGGTAACTACTATCCAGAACTGGCAGCGCTGAATGTCGAAAACTTTAAAACCGACAAACCACAGCCGGTTAACGCGCTGCTGAAAGAAGCCGAAAAACGCAACCTGTCGCTGTTACAGGCACGCTTGAGCCAGGACCTGGCGCGCGAGCAAATTCGCCAGGCGCAGGATGGTCACTTACCGACGCTGGATTTAACGGCTTCTACCGGGATTTCTGACACCTCTTATAGCGGTTCGAAAACCCGTGGTGCCGCTGGTACCCAGTATGACGACAGCAATATGGGCCAGAACAAAGTGGGCCTGAGCTTCTCGCTGCCGATTTATCAGGGCGGAATGGTTAACTCGCAGGTGAAACAGGCACAGTACAACTTTGTCGGTGCCAGCGAGCAACTGGAAAGCGCCCATCGTAGCGTCGTGCAGACCGTGCGTTCCTCCTTCAACAACATTAATGCATCTATCAGTAGCATTAACGCCTACAAACAAGCCGTAGTTTCCGCTCAAAGCTCATTAGACGCGATGGAAGCGGGCTACTCGGTCGGTACGCGTACCATTGTTGATGTGTTGGATGCGACCACCACGCTGTACAACGCCAAGCAAGAGCTGGCGAATGCGCGTTATAACTACCTGATTAATCAGCTGAATATTAAGTCAGCCCTGGGTACGTTGAACGAGCAGGATCTGCTGGCACTGAACAATGCGCTGAGCAAACCGGTTTCCACTAATCCGGAAAACGTTGCCCCGCAAACGCCGGAACAGAATGCTATTGCTGATGGTTATGCGCCTGATAGCCCGGCACCCGTCGTTCAGCAAACATCCGCACGCACTACCACCAGTAACGGTCATAACCCTTTCCGTAACTGATGACGACGACGGGGCTTCGGCCCCGTCTGAACGTAAGGCAACGTAAAGATACGGGTTATCTGCCGCATTCTTCCCCCTTCTCGCTTCAATTTCGACCAGCCATCCTCTATTCTGATGGGTATTTACCACTGGTCCCGGAAGACAAAAATGAAACGGACAAAATCCATACGCCACGCATCGTTCCGCAAAAACTGGAGCGCACGCCATCTGACACCAGTCGCTCTCGCGGTTGCCACTGTTTTTATGCTGGCTGGCTGTGAAAAGAGTGATGAAACAGTGTCTCTCTATCAAAATGCTGACGACTGTTCAGCTGCAAACCCAGGCAAAAGCGCCGAATGTACCACCGCGTACAACAATGCGCTGAAAGAAGCCGAACGCACTGCGCCGAAATACGCCACCCGTGAAGACTGTGTTGCTGAATTTGGTGAAGGTCAGTGCCAGCAGGCACCAGCCCAGGCTGGCATGGCACCAGAAAACCAGGCGCAGGCCCAGCAATCCAGCGGGAGTTTCTGGATGCCGCTGATGGCCGGTTACATGATGGGGCGTCTGATGGGCGGCGGCGCGGGATTTGCACAGCAGCCGCTGTTCTCCTCGAAAAACCCAGCCAGCCCGGCTTACGGTAAATATACCGACGCGACGGGTAAAAACTATGGCGCAGCCCAGCCAGGCCGCACCATGACCGTACCGAAGACAGCCATGGCACCAAAACCGGCGACCACCACTACCGTTACCCGTGGCGGTTTTGGTGAATCTGTTGCCAAACAAAGCACTATGCAGCGTAGCGCAACTGGCACCTCTTCTCGTTCAATGGGTGGCTGATACCGATGGAAAGAGTCAGTATTACCGAGCGCCCGGACTGGCGTGAGAAAGCCCACGAATACGGTTTCAATTTTCACACCATGTACGGCGAGCCGTACTGGTGTGAAGATGCTTACTACAAGTTGACCCTCGCCCAGGTTGAAAAGCTGGAAGAAGTCACCGCCGAACTGCACCAGATGTGCCTGAAAGTGGTGGAAAAAGTGATCGCCAGCGATGAGCTGATGACCAAATTCCGCATTCCAAAACACACCTGGAGTTTTGTGCGCCAGTCATGGCTGACGCACCAGCCATCGCTTTATTCGCGTCTTGATCTGGCGTGGGATGGCACTGGCGAACCTAAACTTCTGGAAAATAACGCCGATACGCCAACGTCACTATACGAGGCGGCGTTCTTTCAGTGGATCTGGCTGGAAGATCAGCTTAACGCCGGTAACTTGCCGGAGGGCAGCGACCAGTTTAACAGTCTGCAAGAAAAACTGATCGATCGCTTCGTTGAGCTGCGTGAACAGTATGGCTTCCAGTTGCTGCATCTCACCTGCTGTCGCGACACGGTGGAAGATCGCGGAACCATTCAGTATTTGCAGGACTGCGCAACGGAAGCTGAAATTGCTACTGAGTTCCTCTACATCGATGATATCGGGTTAGGTGAAAAAGGTCAGTTCACGGATTTACAGGATCAGGTAATTTCCAACCTGTTCAAGCTGTATCCGTGGGAATTTATGTTGCGTGAGATGTTTTCCACCAAGCTGGAGGATGCAGGCGTACGCTGGCTGGAACCGGCGTGGAAGAGCATTATCTCCAACAAGGCACTTCTACCGCTACTGTGGGAGATGTTCCCGAATCACCCGAACCTGCTGCCCGCTTATTTTGCGGAAGATGATCATCCGCAAATGGAAAAATATGTGGTTAAACCGATCTTCTCCCGTGAAGGCGCAAACGTGTCGATCATTGAAAACGGCAAAACCATTGAAGCAGCGGAAGGTCCGTATGGCGAAGAAGGGATGATTGTTCAGCAATTCCACCCGTTACCGAAATTCGGCGACAGCTATATGCTGATTGGTAGCTGGCTGGTGAACGATCAACCCGCCGGAATTGGCATTCGTGAAGACCGTGCATTGATCACCCAGGATATGTCTCGGTTTTATCCACATATTTTTGTTGAGTAATCAATGATGCCGGATGGCATTCGCCATCCGGTAATTGTTAACCTATCTGCACCGACAGCATACTCAGGCTGCCCATTTCTATACCATCGACCGGAATGGTAATTGGCTCCTGCCCATCCCACGCACCTAAGACATACAACAACGGCAGATAGTGCTCCGGCGTTGGGTTCGATAACGCGCCACCTTCATGGTCGAGGTAATTCACCAGAGGATGCTGCTCTACCGCCCCTTGCCACGTCAGATTCGCTTTCACATACTCATTAAACGACATCGCCCAAGGATATGGTGAACTATCACCGTGCCACTTCACTGTACGCAGGTTATGCACCACGTTGCCACTGGCGACCAACATTATTCCTTCATCTCGCAGCGCTGCCAGTTTGCGCCCCATTTCGAAATGCCAGGCGGCAGGTTTGCTACTGTCGATACTCAACTGCACCATCGGGATATCGGCGTCAGGATACATCTTAATCAGCACGCCCCAGGAACCGTGGTCAAAGCCCCAGGCTTCTTTATCCAGCGTCACCGGGACCGGTGCTAACAGCTCAACCAGATGCTGTGCCAGCACAGGCGAACCCGGAGCAGGATAATGCGTATCGTACAGCGCCTGCGGGAAGCCACCAAAGTCATGAATCGTGGGCGGCGTCTCCATCGCGGTCACTCCTGTTCCACGGGTAAACCAGTGAGCCGAAACCACCACAATCGCTTGCGGGCGTGGCAATGTCATCCCCAACTTCTGCCAGCTGCGGGTATACAAATTATCTTCCAGCACGTTCATCGGACTACCGTGACCTAAAAACAATGCTGGCATACGTGTTGAAGACATGATGATATCCTTAACTAAAGGTGTCATTTTGATATCCTCACAATACGCTTGTTCGGCGGAGTAAGAACCCGGATAACAATGATGATGATCATCAGTTATTTTGACGATCTGCCTGAAGGTGAAGATTTATAAGGAGTTGTCGATGTCAGTACCTCTCATTCTGACCATACTGGCGGGGGCAGCCACGTTTATTGGCGCGTTTCTCGGCGTTCTCGGGCAAAAACCCTCGAACCGCTTACTGGCGTTTTCGCTAGGATTTGCGGCGGGGATCATGTTGCTCATCTCATTAATGGAAATGCTTCCTGCCGCACTAGCAGCTGAAGGAATGTCGCCTGTGTTGGGTTATGGAATGTTTATCTTCGGTCTGCTTGGCTATTTTGGCCTGGACCGCATGTTGCCACATGCGCATCCGCAGGATTTAATGCAAAAATCGGTGCAGCCGTTGCCAAAATCGATCAAGCGCACAGCCATTCTGCTCACTCTCGGCATCAGTCTGCATAACTTCCCGGAAGGGATTGCCACCTTTGTCACGGCGAGCAGCAACCTGGAGCTGGGATTTGGCATCGCACTGGCCGTCGCGTTGCACAATATTCCTGAAGGTCTGGCGGTTGCAGGCCCGGTTTATGCAGCAACGGGTTCTAAACGCACGGCAATTCTGTGGGCGGGGATTTCTGGATTGGCAGAAATTCTTGGTGGTGTGCTGGCGTGGTTAATCCTCGGTAGCATGATTTCCCCCGTGGTCATGGCGGCAATCATGGCGGCGGTTGCAGGAATTATGGTGGCGCTCTCGGTTGATGAATTAATGCCGCTCGCCAAAGAGATTGACCCTAATAATAACCCCAGCTATGGCGTACTATGTGGAATGTCAGTGATGGGATTCAGTTTAGTGCTGCTACAAACGGCGGGAATTGGTTAAAAGCAACATCAGAAGTTGGCCAGCGCATGGACAACTTCTGCTAGCTTCACTAAAGCCTTATTCTACCTTTTCGGCTGTCTCTTCTCTCGTACTGTTTAAGTATTTGTTCCGCGCTTCAAGCAGTGCGTCTCTGTCCTGGCGAAACGCCCGACAATAACGTTTCAAATGCAGGAAATAACCCACCACAACAAGAGCAATCAATACAATCCAGTACCAGGCGATAAACATCCTTTTACCCTTAATAT